>NZ_JBKGLW010000054.1:0-202 GCF_046555775.1 Citrobacter sp. U14242 | reverse complement strand
GCAGTAAAGATGGTGGAGCTATGCGGGATCGAACCGCAGACCTCCTGCGTGCAAAGCAGGCGCTCTCCCAGCTGAGCTATAGCCCCATCGATGTCAAATCTCATTTACCGTAATTCGGTTCCGGGCAAGGCGTGGAATGACGAAGCATACTGAAGTATGCGAGTTATTTCACAACGCAGCACGGGAGCGAATTTGGTAGGCC
>NZ_JBKGLW010000053.1:0-209 GCF_046555775.1 Citrobacter sp. U14242 | reverse complement strand
AATATTCCTGTACTTGGTGTTACTGCGAAGGGGGGACGGAGAAGGCTATGTTAGCCGGGCGACGGTTGTCCCGGTTTAAGCATGTAGGCGGGTGTTTTAGGTAAATCCGGAACGCCACTAACGCTGAGGTGTGATGACGAGGCACTACGGTGCTGAAGTAACAAATGCCCTGCTTCCAGGAAAAGCCTCTAAGCATCAGGTAACACGAA
>NZ_JBKGLW010000052.1:0-214 GCF_046555775.1 Citrobacter sp. U14242 | reverse complement strand
ATCTTCGGCGTTGTAAGGTTAAGCCTCACGGTTCATTAGTATCGGTTAGCTCAATGTATCGCTACACTTACACACCCGACCTATCAACGTCGTCGTCTTCAACGTTCCTTCAGGACTCTTAAAGAGTCAGGGAGAACTCATCTCGGGGCAAGTTTCGTGCTTAGATGCTTTCAGCACTTATCTCTTCCGCATTTAGCTACCGGGCAATGCCATT
>NZ_JBKGLW010000051.1:0-214 GCF_046555775.1 Citrobacter sp. U14242 | reverse complement strand
GACTTATTCAGCTCCGTCATCTGCTTCGTCAGCGCCGCCTTGTCTTTCTCCAGGGCTGCCAGCTGAGCCGTCTGTTTCTCCAGTTTTGCCGCATCAGCGCTGCCAGACTTATTCAGATCCGCTATCTGCTTCGTCAGCGTGGTTTTGTCCTTCTCCAGGGCCGCCAGCTGAGCCGTCTGTTTCTCCAGTTTCGCCGCATCAGCGCTGCCGGATT
>NZ_JBKGLW010000050.1:0-217 GCF_046555775.1 Citrobacter sp. U14242 | reverse complement strand
AACAAGGTAACCGTAGGGGAACCTGCGGTTGGATCACCTCCTTACCTTAAAGAACCGACCTTTGTAGTGCTCACACAGATTGTCTGATGAATGATGAACTTCTAAGTGTACTTTCGAGTGCATTAAGAAGTTTTGCTCTTTAAAAATCTGGATCAAGCTGAAAATTGAAACGACACACTGTTTCATTTCTCCGTAATAAGAAATGAAAAGCGGTGTG
>NZ_JBKGLW010000049.1:0-217 GCF_046555775.1 Citrobacter sp. U14242 | reverse complement strand
TCACGAACCAGCAAGTGGCGTCCCCTAGGGGATTCGAACCCCTGTTACCGCCGTGAAAGGGCGGTGTCCTGGGCCTCTAGACGAAGGGGACGTATAGTCTCAATCGCAAGACGCCTTGCTATTTACTTTTCATCAGACAATCTGTGTGAGCACTGCAAAGGTCGGTTCTTTAAGGTAAGGAGGTGATCCAACCGCAGGTTCCCCTACGGTTACCTTG
>NZ_JBKGLW010000048.1:0-219 GCF_046555775.1 Citrobacter sp. U14242 | reverse complement strand
TAATCTTCGTCTTTCGAACCGCTACTGCGTTGGCTGCCTTCATTCGCCTAAGTCACTTACTTCAGTAAGCTCCTAAGGACTCATTCAGTTGTCGCCTTGTCGCAATTCGAAATCCTGCGATTGGGTGATGCGTATCTTGCGATACTTTTCAAATTTTGGAGCGGGAAACGAGACTCGAACTCGCGACCCCGACCTTGGCAAGGTCGTGCTCTACCAACT
>NZ_JBKGLW010000047.1:0-233 GCF_046555775.1 Citrobacter sp. U14242 | reverse complement strand
ACGAAGCAGATGACGGAGCTGAATAAGTCTGGCAGTGCAGAGGCGGCGAAGCAGAAAGCTGCACTGGAGAAACAGACGGCTCAGCTGGCGGATCTGGAGAAAGACAAAGCCACGCTGACGAAGCAGATAGCAGACCTGAATAAATCCGGCAGCGCTGATGCGGCGAAACTGGAGAAACAGACGGCTCAGCTGGCGGCCCTGGAGAAGGACAAAACCACGCTGACGAAGCAGAT
>NZ_JBKGLW010000046.1:0-234 GCF_046555775.1 Citrobacter sp. U14242 | reverse complement strand
AATCCGGCAGCGCTGATGCGGCGAAACTGGAGAAACAGACGGCTCAGCTGGCGGCCCTGGAGAAGGACAAAACCACGCTGACGAAGCAGATGACGGAGCTGAATAAGTCTGGCAGTGCTGAGGCGGCGAAACAGAAAGCGGCGCTGGAGAAACAGACGGCTCAGCTGGCAGCCCTGGAGAAAGACAAGGCGGCGCTGACGAAGCAGATGACGGAGCTGAATAAGTCTGGCAGTG
>NZ_JBKGLW010000045.1:0-239 GCF_046555775.1 Citrobacter sp. U14242 | reverse complement strand
TCGAACACACCGCTTTTCATTTCTTATTACGGAGAAATGAAACAGTGTGTCGTTTCAATTTTCAGCTTGATCCAGATTTTTAAAGAGCAAATATCTCAAACGTAACTCAGAGAGTCAGTTTTGAGATACTGAGGTCGGCGACTTTCACTCACGAACCAGCAAGTGGCGTCCCCTAGGGGATTCGAACCCCTGTTACCGCCGTGAAAGGGCGGTGTCCTGGGCCTCTAGACGAAGGGGAC
>NZ_JBKGLW010000044.1:0-255 GCF_046555775.1 Citrobacter sp. U14242 | reverse complement strand
TCACGAACCAGCAAGTGGCGTCCCCTAGGGGATTCGAACCCCTGTTACCGCCGTGAAAGGGCGGTGTCCTGGGCCTCTAGACGAAGGGGACACTGAAGTCTCAATCGCAAGACGCCTTGCTATTTACTTTTCATCAGACAATCTGTGTGAGCACTACAAAGGCAGGTTCTTTAAGGTAAGGAGGTGATCCAACCGCAGGTTCCCCTACGGTTACCTTGTTACGACTTCACCCCAGTCATGAATCACAAAGTGGTA
>NZ_JBKGLW010000043.1:0-264 GCF_046555775.1 Citrobacter sp. U14242 | reverse complement strand
CAACCTTGTCGTGGACATTCGTAAACCCGCAGCGGCTTCGAAAAAATCAGAAAAGCAGGACAAAACAGGCCCGTCCTACTTCGGTTAACCCTTCCGCCATCCGGCGAATCAGCAACGGAATTTAATCATGAACGGTGTAAACAACCGGACCGGAAAACGCCTGTCCGGCGTCGCCCATTTGCGCCAGTCCGTCAGCGACATACTGACCACGCCCATCGGGAGCCGGGTTCTTGTCCGTGACTATGGCAGTGATCTGTTTTCGCT
>NZ_JBKGLW010000042.1:0-279 GCF_046555775.1 Citrobacter sp. U14242 | reverse complement strand
TGCAGTAAAGATGGTGGAGCTATGCGGGATCGAACCGCAGACCTCCTGCGTGCAAAGCAGGCGCTCTCCCAGCTGAGCTATAGCCCCATCGTAGTTATCTCATTCACCTTAATTTTTGTTGAAGCAAGGCGTGGTGACACGAAGCATACTGAAGTATGTGAGTGTCGCCGCAACGCAGCATCAGCAAAAATTTGGTAGGCCTGAGTGGACTTGAACCACCGACCTCACCCTTATCAGGGGTGCGCTCTAACCACCTGAGCTACAAGCCTGCAGAGATTT
>NZ_JBKGLW010000041.1:0-285 GCF_046555775.1 Citrobacter sp. U14242 | reverse complement strand
CGACATACTGACCACGCCCATCGGGAGCCGGGTTCTTGTCCGTGACTATGGCAGTGATCTGTTTTCGCTGGTGGATAACCCACGGGATGATATGACCCGTCTACAAATAATCGCCGCGTCTGCGACCGCACTGGCCCGGTGGGAGACGCGGCTGAAGGTAACCCGTGTGCTTGTTTCCTTTCCTGAAGGGAAGTCCGGCTGTGTACTGGATATCGAGGGGATCAACAAGGAAACCAATTTACCTGTCAGAACGGGAGACATAACGATTTATGGCAAGCAGCTATG
>NZ_JBKGLW010000040.1:0-293 GCF_046555775.1 Citrobacter sp. U14242 | reverse complement strand
GTGACTGCGTACCTTTTGTATAATGGGTCAGCGACTTATATTCTGTAGCAAGGTTAACCGAATAGGGGAGCCGAAGGGAAACCGAGTCTTAACTGGGCGTTAAGTTGCAGGGTATAGACCCGAAACCCGGTGATCTAGCCATGGGCAGGTTGAAGGTTGGGTAACACTAACTGGAGGACCGAACCGACTAATGTTGAAAAATTAGCGGATGACTTGTGGCTGGGGGTGAAAGGCCAATCAAACCGGGAGATAGCTGGTTCTCCCCGAAAGCTATTTAGGTAGCGCCTCGTGAA
>NZ_JBKGLW010000039.1:0-383 GCF_046555775.1 Citrobacter sp. U14242 | reverse complement strand
CTGCGAACTGTCGCTCAAGGTGATTCGGGATAGCGATGTGTTCATGACCACCACGTTTATACCGGTGGGTGGGCTGCTGACAACTCACCAGTCCCAGCTCTTTCATGAGCCTGCCGGCAAGCCAGCGCCCCATTCTGAAGCCTCTCAGGGTTGCCATAGTCGCGATACTTCTTGCGCCAGCAGAGCCATGGCTGATGTTATGCAGCTCCATAACCTGACTGCGTAATACAGCCCGCCTGCCATCTGGATTTTCAGGGCGGTTTTTCCAGTATTTGTAACTGCTGCGATGAACCCCGAACACGTGGCAGAGTGTGACCACAGGATAATGCGCTCTGAGTTTCCCGATTAACGAGAACTGTTCAGGGAGTCTGACATCAAGAGCG
>NZ_JBKGLW010000038.1:0-403 GCF_046555775.1 Citrobacter sp. U14242 | reverse complement strand
CAACTGAATGAGTCCTTAGGAGCTTACTGAAGTAAGTGACTTAGGCGAATGAAGGCAGCCAACGCAGTAGCGGTTCGAAAGACGAAGATTAAGCGGGAATAGCTCAGTTGGTAGAGCACGACCTTGCCAAGGTCGGGGTCGCGAGTTCGAGTCTCGTTTCCCGCTCCAAAATTTGAAAAGTATCGCAAGATACGCACCACCCAATCGCAGGATTTCGAATTGCGACAAGGCGGCAACTGAATGAGTCCTTAGGAGCTTACTGAAGTAAGTGACTTAGGCGAATGAAGGCAGCCAACGCAGTAGCGGTTCGAAAGACGAAGATTAAGCGGGAATAGCTCAGTTGGTAGAGCACGACCTTGCCAAGGTCGGGGTCGCGAGTTCGAGTCTCGTTTCCCGCTCCAAA
>NZ_JBKGLW010000037.1:0-505 GCF_046555775.1 Citrobacter sp. U14242 | reverse complement strand
TGCATCCGTAGCTCAGCTGGATAGAGTACTCGGCTACGAACCGAGCGGTCGGAGGTTCGAATCCTCCCGGATGCACCATCTTCTCTGTAATAGCGTATTGGCGTTGTTACGGAAAATTGATAAAGCTTTAGTAGCGATATCAAATCTGCAGTAAAATAGTTTCCCTGATGCATCCGTAGCTCAGCTGGATAGAGTACTCGGCTACGAACCGAGCGGTCGGAGGTTCGAATCCTCCCGGATGCACCATCTTCTCCGAGATAACAGCTAACGTGTTGTTTCATGGTCTGCGAGATAATCGCCAGCACCAGGGAGAATAGCGTTGCTTTAGCAACGACCCGTAGGGCGAGGGTAACTGAGTCATCCTCCCGGATGCACCATCTTCTCCGCAGTATTAGTTGTAAATCAGCAATTCCCGATGCATCCGTAGCTCAGCTGGATAGAGTACTCGGCTACGAACCGAGCGGTCGGAGGTTCGAATCCTCCCGGATGCACCATCTTCTCCGAG
>NZ_JBKGLW010000036.1:0-584 GCF_046555775.1 Citrobacter sp. U14242 | reverse complement strand
GAGTCAGGGAGAACTCATCTCGGGGCAAGTTTCGTGCTTAGATGCTTTCAGCACTTATCTCTTCCGCATTTAGCTACCGGGCAATGCCATTGGCATGACAACCCGAACACCAGTGATGCGTCCACTCCGGTCCTCTCGTACTAGGAGCAGCCCCCCTCAATTCTCCAGCGCCCACGGCAGATAGGGACCGAACTGTCTCACGACGTTCTAAACCCAGCTCGCGTACCACTTTAAATGGCGAACAGCCATACCCTTGGGACCTACTTCAGCCCCAGGATGTGATGAGCCGACATCGAGGTGCCAAACACCGCCGTCGATATGAACTCTTGGGCGGTATCAGCCTGTTATCCCCGGAGTACCTTTTATCCGTTGAGCGATGGCCCTTCCATTCAGAACCACCGGATCACTAAGACCTGCTTTCGCACCTGCTCGAGCCGTCACTCTCGCAGTCAAGCTAGCTTATGCCTTTGCACTAACCTCCTGATGTCCGACCAGGATTAGCTAACCTTCGTGCTCCTCCGTTACTCTTTAGGAGGAGACCGCCCCAGTCAAACTACCCACCAGACACTGTCCGCAACCCGGAT
>NZ_JBKGLW010000035.1:0-820 GCF_046555775.1 Citrobacter sp. U14242 | reverse complement strand
GGCACTGTTGCAAAGTTAGCGATGAGGCAGCCTTTTGTCTTATTCAAAGGCCTTACATTTCAAAAACTCTGCTTACCAGGCGCATTTCGCCCAGGGGATCACCATAATAAAATGCTGAGGCCTGGCCTTTGCGTAGTGCACGCATCACCTCAATACCTTTGATGGTGGCGTAAGCCGTCTTCATGGATTTAAATCCCAGCGTGGCGCCGATTATCCGTTTCAGTTTGCCATGATCGCATTCAATCACGTTGTTCCGGTACTTAATCTGTCGGTGTTCAACGTCAGACGGGCACCGGCCTTCGCGTTTGAGCAGAGCAAGCGCGCGACCATAGGCGGGCGCTTTATCCGTGTTGATGAATCGCGGGATCTGCCACTTCTTCACGTTGTTGAGGATTTTACCCAGAAACCGGTATGCAGCTTTGCTGTTACGACGGGAGGAGAGATAAAAATCGACAGTGCGGCCCCGGCTGTCGACGGCCCGGTACAGATACGCCCAGCGGCCATTGACCTTCACGTAGGTTTCATCCATTTGCCACGGGCAAAGATCGGAAGGGTTACGCCAGTACCAGCGCAGCCGTTTTTCCATTTCAGGCGCATAACGCTGAACCCAGCGGTAAATCGTGGAGTGATCGACATTCACTCCGCGTTCAGCCAGCATCTCCTGCAGCTCACGGTAACTGATGCCGTATTTGCAGTACCAGCGTACGGCCCACAGAATGATGTCACGCTGAAAATGCCGGCCTTTGAATGGGTTCATGTGCAGCTCCATCAGCAAAAGGGGATGATAAGTTTATCACCACCGACTATTTGCAACAGTGCC
>NZ_JBKGLW010000034.1:0-1062 GCF_046555775.1 Citrobacter sp. U14242 | reverse complement strand
TCGGGGAAGTCTGCAGAAAGATGGGTATTTCTGAGGCCACCTTTTACAACTGGAAGAAAAAATTTGCCGGTCTGGGCGTGACGGAACTGCGACGTCTGCGGCAGCTGGAAGATGAAAACCAGCGGCTGAAGAAACTGGTGGCCGACCTGAGTCTGGACAAGGAGATGCTGCAGGAGGTGCTGAAGCAAAAGTTCTGAGGCCGGCTCAGAAGCGCCAGGCGGTGCATTTCCTGCAGGCAGCATACCGTATCAGCGTCCGCCGGGGATGCGGGTTGCTGATGCAGAGCAGGACTGTCTACCACTGGCAGAGCCGGCGTGACGATCGGGCGATAACCCTGCGTATCCGGGAGATAGCGGAAACCCGGATACGGTATGGCTGTCCGCGTATTCATATCCAGCTGCGGAGGGAAGGCTGGCTTGTTAACCATAAGAAAACACGCCGAATTTACTGCCTGGAAGGCCTCAACCTGCGCAGAAAGCGCCCCCGCAGACATGTCAGTGCCGCACATCGCCAGCAACGTCCGGTCCTGACCCATATCGATCAGTGCTGGAGTATGGATTTCGTGTCGGATAATCTGTTTAACGGACGGCGTTTCCGGGCGCTGACTGTAGTCGATAATTTTAGTCGGGAGTGTCTGGCGATCCATGCCGGAAAGTCGCTGAAAGGCGAGGATGTGGTCGGTGTGATGGAAGGGTTGCGGGTGCTGGGTAAGCGCCTGCCGGTACGTATTCAGACAGATAACGGCAGCGAGTTTATCTCAAAAAGTCTGGATAAATGGGCGTATGAACACGGAGTGACCATCGACTTCTCGCGCCCCGGAAAGCCAACAGATAACCCGTTTATTGAATCATTTAACGGCAGCCTGCGAGATGAGTGTCTGAACATTCACTGGTTCCTGTCACTGGAAGATGCGCAGGACAAACTCGACAGCTGGCGCCGGGAATACAATCATGAGAGGACGCATTCATCATTAAATGACATGACTCCGGCTGAATTCATCCGAAGTCTCCGGAAAGGCGAAGATCTCTGATTTAGCACTGCACTGATTTTGGGCCAGGGTCA
>NZ_JBKGLW010000033.1:0-1230 GCF_046555775.1 Citrobacter sp. U14242 | reverse complement strand
TGGACTGACCCCACCCCGGTAGACGATCCTGCCCTATAGTTTGAGCATAGGAGGAGCGTATGGGCACACCACGATTTACACCTGAATTTAAGGAAGAAGCCGTCCGTCAGATAACAGAACGCGGTTATTCCGTTGCCGAAGTATCCGACCGTCTGGGCGTTTCTGCGCACAGCCTCTACAAGTGGCTACGGGCTATCAAGCCTGATAACAGCGAACAGCATGCCCGGGATTTACTGGAAGCCAAAAGCGAGATCCTGAAACTACGGGCGCAGCTAAAACGCACCGAAGAAGAACGGGATATCCTGAAAAAGGCCGCGCGGTACTTTGCAAGGGAGCCCGACTGAAGTACCGCTTTATCAATGAACACCGCACGGTATGGGGTGTGATGACGATGTGTCGGGTACTGAATGTCGCCCGGGCCGGGTTCTATGCGTGGCTGCACAACCCGGTCTCGGCGCGTGATAAAGATAACCAGCGTTTGCTGATGCTTATCCGCGACTCATATTCACTGAGCGGCGGCGTATACGGTTACAGACGGGTTCATGGCGACCTGAACGAAATCGGGGAAACCTGCGGTAAAAACCGGGTGGGCCGCATCATGCAACTGAACCGGATTAAAGCTGTACGCGGCTATAAAGCGCCACGTCGTATCGCCGGCAGACCTTCAGTGGTCGCTCCTAATCGCGTGCAGCGGCAGTTTACCGTTGTCCGGGCCAATCAGGTCTGGGTCACCGATATTACTTATATCCGCACCTGGCAGGGATGGTTGTATCTGGCGGTGGTTATCGATCTCTTCGCCCGTAACGTGGTCGGCTGGTCGATGAAGCCCACTCTCTCACGCGAACTGGCGCTGGATGCACTAATGATGGCGCTCTGGCGGCGTAAACCCGACGGCGAGGTTATCGTGCACTCGGACCAGGGCAGCCAGTACGGCAGCGACGACTGGCAGCGCTTCTGCCGGGCCAATAACCTGACCCCGAGCATGAGCCGGCGTGGCAACTGCTGGGATAATGCAGTGGCCGAATCGTTCTTCAGTTCACTGAAAAAAGAGCGGATCAGAAAACGCATCTATAAAACCCGGGATCTGGCCCGGGCCGATATCTTCGATTACATTGAAGTGTTCTACAACCGGGCCCGGCGCCACAGTCATCTCGGCGGGGTCAGTCCGGAGGCCTTTGAACAGGCCTCGTCGTGAGGTCAGGATATGTCTACAGTCATGGGGTCAGTCCA
>NZ_JBKGLW010000032.1:0-1340 GCF_046555775.1 Citrobacter sp. U14242 | reverse complement strand
CAGTGCCATACTTTTACTGTCTGCGTTTGCTACGGGAGTAAATCACATGAGCACGATCAGAGTTGTTGGTATTGATATCGCCAAATCAGTTTTTCAGGTCTGCGCCTGGATGGTTGATGGCTCCGTCGCATGGAACAAAAAAATCTCTCGTTCTAAATTGCTGGATACTATCCGACAGTTTGAACCTGGAACTCTTGTTGCTATGGAGGCCTGCTCCACTTCGCATTTCTGGGGGCGAACCTTTGCATCTATGGGCTATTGCGTCAGACTCATCCCCACACAACACGTAAAAGCTTTTGTCCGTAGCCAGAAAAATGATGCCAATGATGCGCTGGCAATTTGCGAGACAGCATTTCGCCCGGGTATTCACTTTGTTTCTGTAAAAACCACAGAACAGCAGGATATCAAGGCGCTTCGGAACACACGTCAACTGATGGTTGAGCAGAGAACGGCGCTGGCCAACCAGCTTCGTTCTCTGCTCGCTGAATATGGCTTCACTATTCCTGTCGGGATCCTGCGTCTCCAGCAACAGCTACCGGAGCTGATTGAAGATGCCTCAAACAGCCTGACATTCACTCTTCGTCGACTGCTTTCCTCGCTGCGGGAAGATATGCAGGCATTAAATGAACGAATTACCAGTCTGGATAACGAAATAGCAGCACTGTCATCACAACAAATCGCGTACCGCCATCTATTAACAATCCCGGGAGTAGGCCCGTTGATTGCTGCCGCGTTTATCAGCGAAGTTGATGCCACACAGTTCTCAAGTGGGCGAGAATTATCGGCGTGGTGTGGCCTGGTTCCCCGCCAGCATAGCTCGGGCGGAAAACAGCGTCTGTCTTCTGTGACAAAAAATGGCAACCGGAGTCTGAGAACTCTCATTATTCACGGTGCGCGGTCTGTAATGCGCTGTGTGAAAAAGCGAGATGACAGTCTGAGTATTTGGCTGCAAAGGCTGGAGGCCCGCCGGGGGTTCCTGAAAACCACGGTTGCGCTGGCGAATAAGATGACGAGAATTATCTGGCGTGTTTTGACCGATGGTATTGATTTTAATATGCAGAAAGCCGTTGCGATGAATTAAATCAAAACAGCAAGTTACAGAAAGTATTTTTAACTGAGTTTGCAGGCACTGATGAGAAAACGGCTACCGTCCCTGTAACAGCCTGAAGTTGACCTGGGTAATCAAATACCGGTGTAGTGATTAGGAAACAGGGCTCGGATAACATCATGGCGCAGGTCATTGAACCTACTAACGACGCCGGATATATGGTCGCAAACCGTATCGAACCAGTACTTGCATCACCCGGGGCGTCCATATATGGTCAACTAAAACTGGCCAC
>NZ_JBKGLW010000031.1:0-1460 GCF_046555775.1 Citrobacter sp. U14242 | reverse complement strand
TCATCTTCGGGGGTAGAGCACTGTTTCGGCTAGGGGGTCATCCCGACTTACCAACCCGATGCAAACTGCGAATACCGAAGAATGTTATCACGGGAGACACACGGCGGGTGCTAACGTCCGTCGTGAAGAGGGAAACAACCCAGACCGCCAGCTAAGGTCCCAAAGTCACAGTTAAGTGGGAAACGATGTGGGAAGGCACAGACAGCCAGGATGTTGGCTTAGAAGCAGCCATCATTTAAAGAAAGCGTAATAGCTCACTGGTCGAGTCGGCCTGCGCGGAAGATGTAACGGGGCTAAACTGTGCACCGAAGCTGCGGCAGCGACACTATGTGTTGTTGGGTAGGGGAGCGTTCTGTAAGCCGTTGAAGGTGTCCTGTGAGGGATGCTGGAGGTATCAGAAGTGCGAATGCTGACATAAGTAACGATAATGCGGGTGAAAAACCCGCACGCCGGAAGACCAAGGGTTCCTGTCCAACGTTAATCGGGGCAGGGTGAGTCGACCCCTAAGGCGAGGCCGAAAGGCGTAGTCGATGGGAAACAGGTTAATATTCCTGTACTTGGTGTTACTGCGAAGGGGGGACGGAGAAGGCTATGTTAGCCGGGCGACGGTTGTCCCGGTTTAAGCATGTAGGCGGAGGTTCCAGGTAAATCCGGTACCTTATTAAACGCTGAGGTGTGATGACGAGGCACTACGGTGCTGAAGTAACAAATGCCCTGCTTCCAGGAAAAGCCTCTAAGCATCAGGTAACACGAAATCGTACCCCAAACCGACACAGGTGGTCAGGTAGAGAATACCAAGGCGCTTGAGAGAACTCGGGTGAAGGAACTAGGCAAAATGGTGCCGTAACTTCGGGAGAAGGCACGCTGATGGTAGGTGAAGTGATTTACTCATGGAGCTGAAATCAGTCGAAGATACCAGCTGGCTGCAACTGTTTATTAAAAACACAGCACTGTGCAAACACGAAAGTGGACGTATACGGTGTGACGCCTGCCCGGTGCCGGAAGGTTAATTGATGGGGTTATCCGTAAGGAGAAGCTCTTGATCGAAGCCCCGGTAAACGGCGGCCGTAACTATAACGGTCCTAAGGTAGCGAAATTCCTTGTCGGGTAAGTTCCGACCTGCACGAATGGCGTAATGATGGCCAGGCTGTCTCCACCCGAGACTCAGTGAAATTGAACTCGCTGTGAAGATGCAGTGTACCCGCGGCAAGACGGAAAGACCCCGTGAACCTTTACTATAGCTTGACACTGAACACTGGTCCTTGATGTGTAGGATAGGTGGGAGGCTTTGAAGTGTGGACGCCAGTCTGCATGGAGCCAACCTTGAAATACCACCCTTTAATGGCTGGTGTTCTAACGTGGACCCGTGATCCGGGTTGCGGACAGTGTCTGGTGGGTAGTTTGACTGGGGCGGTCTCCTCCTAAAGAGTAACGGAGGAGCACGAAGGTTAGCTAATCCT
>NZ_JBKGLW010000030.1:0-1478 GCF_046555775.1 Citrobacter sp. U14242 | reverse complement strand
GCTCCCACTGCTTGTACGTACACGGTTTCAGGTTCTTTTTCACTCCCCTCGCCGGGGTTCTTTTCGCCTTTCCCTCACGGTACTGGTTCACTATCGGTCAGTCAGGAGTATTTAGCCTTGGAGGATGGTCCCCCCATATTCAGACAGGATACCACGTGTCCCGCCCTACTCTTCGAGTTCACAGTATGTGTGATTTTGTGTACGGGACTATCACCCTGTACCGTCGGACTTTCCAGACCGTTCCACTACCACACATGCTGATTCAGACTCTGGGCTGCTCCCCGTTCGCTCGCCGCTACTGGGGGAATCTCGGTTGATTTCTTTTCCTCGGGGTACTTAGATGTTTCAGTTCCCCCGGTTCGCTTCATTACGCTATGTATTCACGTAATGATAGTGTGTCGAAACACACTGGGTTTCCCCATTCGGAAATCGCCGGTTATAACGGTTCATATCACCTTACCGACGCTTATCGCAGATTAGCACGTCCTTCATCGCCTCTGACTGCCAGGGCATCCACCGTGTACGCTTAGTCGCTTAACCTCACAACCCGAAGATGTTTCGTAAAACACCACCGTGTTGCGAAAATTTGAGAGACTCGAACACACCGCTTTTCATTTCTTATTACGGAGAAATGAAACAGTGTGTCGTTTCAATTTTCAGCTTGATCCAGATTTTTAAAGAGCAAAACTTCGCAGTGAACCTTTTCAGGTACACTCTGAAGTTTTCTTGTTTTTTGCAGTAAAGATGGTGGAGCTATGCGGGATCGAACCGCAGACCTCCTGCGTGCAAAGCAGGCGCTCTCCCAGCTGAGCTATAGCCCCATCGACGTTAAATCTCATTTACCGCAATTCGGTTCCGGGCAAGGCGTGGAATGACGAAGCATACTGAAGTATGCGAGTTATTTCACAACGCAGCACGGGAGCGAATTTGGTAGGCCTGAGTGGACTTGAACCACCGACCTCACCCTTATCAGGGGTGCGCTCTAACCACCTGAGCTACAAGCCTGCAGAGATTTTCTTACTGCTAATTTTCATCAGACAATCTGTGTGAGCACTACAAAGGTCGGTTCTTTAAGGTAAGGAGGTGATCCAACCGCAGGTTCCCCTACGGTTACCTTGTTACGACTTCACCCCAGTCATGAATCACAAAGTGGTAAGCGCCCTCCCGAAGGTTAAGCTACCTACTTCTTTTGCAACCCACTCCCATGGTGTGACGGGCGGTGTGTACAAGGCCCGGGAACGTATTCACCGTGGCATTCTGATCCACGATTACTAGCGATTCCGACTTCATGGAGTCGAGTTGCAGACTCCAATCCGGACTACGACATACTTTATGAGGTCCGCTTGCTCTCGCGAGGTCGCTTCTCTTTGTATATGCCATTGTAGCACGTGTGTAGCCCTACTCGTAAGGGCCATGATGACTTGACGTCATCCCCACCTTCCTCCAGTTTATCACTGGCAGTCTCCTTTGAGTTCCCG
>NZ_JBKGLW010000029.1:0-2739 GCF_046555775.1 Citrobacter sp. U14242 | reverse complement strand
AAATGACATGACTCCGGCTGAATTCATCCGAAGTCTCCGGAAAGGCGAAGATCTCTGATTTAGCACTGCACTGATTTTGGGCCAGGGTCAGCGGGATGAATGTCTGAATGTGCACTGGTTCCTGTCTTTGGAAGATGCTCAGGAGAAAATTGAACACTGGCGACAGGAATACAATCAGTACCGGCCACATTCTTCGTTAAATAACCAGACTCCGGCAGAATTTGTTCGAAGTCTGCAAAAAGGCCCGGATCTCTGATTTATCTTGGCACCGATATTGGGAGGAGATCAAAAAGGTCCGGATCTCTGATTTAGCCTGGTACAGATATTGGGGAGAGGTCAAAAAAATGGAAATCTCAAAAAGTATGTGGAACTAAAGCAGGGATATTTACAGTCTGACTGTTATTGTAAATGTTCCATTTCGTCACCAAATTGCATTGATGCAGATAGTTTTAAACTATCTGCATCACAGATGTTCATATTAACATAACCTAGAGTTCAAACCACGCAAGGTGCTTCTCATCAGACATAAAATTTAGTTGTTCATGGATCTCTCCATCTTCTTTTATTGTTTGTGTTTTCTGATAGAAATCCATTAAGTTATTCGTGCGTAAACAAAAGGAATTTTTATCATACCCGAAGCTTATTGGTGGGATTACTGACTGGGATGTGTCATCAAAAAGACGAACCATCTTAGCTGGGTCAAGAGTGATTATTTCGTTTTTATAATGGTTTGTGGAAAACCATTTAATCCCCCATTCACTTGGCAGGAAGTTTGGTAATGGGAAGCTATCCTTTTTATAAAGGTGCAAAATTAAATGAGGTTCATTATAACGGCCATAGTTCCATTTCACTGCTCTGAAATCATACTGACTGATTAAATCATGAAATAATTGTGATTCAAGATACTTTGCAAAATCCCCGTCGGGGATGCCTGCCCAACGTGCAGACAATGTGAGTAATGCTTCAGTATTAACACTCTTCAAAAAATCGTATTTATCGCGCAAATGCAAAGTTCGATCATCAATTTTTTCATCAGAAGTAAAAATTAGATGCTCAAATTTCGTGATGCGCTTTAGCGCCGCTTGGTACTCTTTGCCTGTTAATGGTGCAACAATTTTTACGCTTTTATCGATCTGTCGGTAAGGTGTTTCTGCCCATAGCAGCCCATGTGATTGCGCATAAAGCACTACAGGACCAGGATCATTAATAAGTTCAAAACGTTCATGACCGTTAAATATTCCTATAATCTCATCAAGACTATACTTTTCGAAACAACTATTTGCACGTTCAGTAAGTGAAAGCTTTTCTAATTGCTCGGTTCTTCTTCGGATAAGCTGTTTGTTCAACCACTGCGCATGCTTTCTTACTTCAGTTTGCGTCCATCGAATGAAGGATTCATCTGGTTCTATTAGTTTTTGCTGCATCACCACGATCGGCGCCGGGCTACGGTGTCCGTTGCCGCTCAGGCAGGCTGCAGCGTTCAGTGATTCACAGCGCGCTGAAAGACTAATCCGCTGAACAGGATGCTGATCTGTGGTGTTGCAATCAAAATGCTGTGCGCAAGAGGTTTTCCCCTCAGGCTGTGTGTCTGAAAAAAACAATTCTTTATTGCGCTTGTTGGGGCAAACTAGTGTGGCACCAATCATACGCACCGATTCGCGAAAACGGCAGTGCGGTAGCGAGTGCTTGCCATTGGCGCTGACTGTGACAATACGTGGACGAGTCCATAGCCAAAATTGCTCTACATCGCTTATTTCGTCACTTTTGTCTGACAGGTATACCCGTCCTCCGTGGTGCGGAGCCTTCATAACGTCTGCTGCCAACCCCATCGGATGTTCTGAAGCGATCCACACCCAATTCTCTTGATCACCAGTAAGAACGATACGTCGACGATGGTGCTCTTCAAGCAATATATCTATCACCAGAACAAGAGAAGTATTATTTACAAGATGCTGACCGAAAAAATCGGGTTCATCCATTGATTTTTTATATTTGTTCAATACGCTGAGTGCGGCTTGATCGCTCTTAACCTCATGGCCATTAAACTGTAACTGATCGGGCAATAGTGCATTTTGGCTGTCGAAAAGCTTTACATCTTGTTGAATAGTATTTTCATCATCGGGCTGTATTTGGGAGCGGATTAACCATTCCAGAGGCAAAGTTGTGTGGGTGAGTAGTGGCTGAAGCTCTGATAGAGGAGCGCTATAGAGTTTTTTCATCAGCTTTCTCGCGGGAGATATGACACTTACGGAACCGGTTTCTGTACGGTGAATATGATCTTGGAGAGGATAGATAACACGTATATCGCGTGAGATAGCCAGCTCTTCAATCTCTTCAGCTAATGTCACTGCACTTTGTACATGCGGTGCAAAAAGCCACTTTAATCGCCGAAAGGTAGGCAGACAAGGTAACCATACTTCTCCAATACAAATACTAAGGTTTTTGAGCAGCTCATTTATCCCTCTCCTATGGTCTGCGTCAACATGGCTCAATACGACAATATCCAGATCGTTTTTGCCATCAGGACGCTTATTTTCTAGGTGAGAAGCAAGGGCTGAAGACATAGCTAAGCCTCCATCGTATAGAAGACGGAAAGTGAGCGTATCCCGCAGCCAAAACTCAATAAGCTGACAATCTCCGTGGCCGACTGGACTGACCCCACCCCGGTAGACGATCCTGCCCTATAGTTTGAGCATAGGAGGAGCGTATGGGCACACCACGATTTACACCTGAATTTAA
>NZ_JBKGLW010000028.1:0-3761 GCF_046555775.1 Citrobacter sp. U14242 | reverse complement strand
GGTGGGGTCAGTCCAGACTATAGGGCAGGATCGTCTACCGGGGTGGGGTCAGTCCAGGATCGTCTACCGGGGTGGGGTCAGTCCAAACAGCCCACATTTTGTGGTACACTCGCACTAGCAAATGACACATGGAAAAGACGTAAAAAATGGCAAAAATACAATCAGTCGAGCCGAATGTTGCCGATCTAGCTAACAACTGGCTTAAGTCCTACAACCTCAATTACAAACTTGAACAAGAGTCTTTAAATTCAGAAATTGACAAAGCTCTTAATGACTACTTTACAAAAAGTGGTGGTAACGGAGGTAATCGACCTGACGTCAAAATTTTGTTACAAGATAAAAATCTTGACTATTTTCCAATTTTAATTGAGTACAAAGGTTATAAAGATAAGCTCGTTAAGCTTAATGCTGATGGCAGAATTGATAATTCTACGTCAAAAAACGAGCCTAATTTTAAAAACATAAAAGAGTTCGCAGTAAATGGTGCAGTTCATTATGCAAATGCTTTACTTCACCATACTAGTTATACCGATATTATAGCAATCGGCGTCACAGGTTATAAAGATGAATCAGGGAAATTACGGCATGACATTGGCGTTTATTATGTTTCAAAAGACAATTTAGGCGCTGGACAGAAAATTGGCGAATATTCTGATCTTTCATTTTTATGTGACATCCATTTTGATGAATTCATTGAGTTAGTAAAATCATTAAGTCTTTCCCAAGAGGAGCTGGATAAACTCAAAGCTCAACGTGAAAAAGAGATTGATACGAGCCTTGTTCGCTTAAATAACGATATTTACCAAAATGAAAAAGGTTTAGGTGAGAACGATCGAGTTTATCTTGTAGCAGCTTCAATTATGGCTACTTTAGGAATCCCTGGCAAAGTTGCCCCATTAGAGAAGTCAGATCTTAAATCATCCACAGAAGATGGAAACAGAGATGGTGATATTATTGTAAGAAAAATAAAGGCATTTTTAAGGGAGAAAAACATCCCTAAAGAAAAAAATGAATTAATTGTTAGGACACTCCAAAACACTCTTACGACAGAAAATATAAACAGAGTGGTTGATGGTGAAAGTCAACTTAAAAGAGTATTTACTAAAATCGTTGATGATTTGGGTATATACTACAAAATCGGTTTAACAACAGATTTTACTGGAAAGCTTTTCAATGAAATGTACGGTTGGCTTGGTTTTTCTCAAGATAAGTTGAATGATGTTGTTCTCACGCCTTCCTACATCGCAACCCTTCTTGCCAAACTTGCCAGAGTCAACAAAAACTCTTACGTGTGGGATTTTGCCACAGGTTCAGCAGGTCTTTTAGTAGCGGCTATGAATGAGATGCTAACTGATGCAAAAAATACCATTACATCACCAGAAGAACTGGCCATTAAAGAAGCAAAAATCAAAGCAGAACAATTGTTAGGTTTAGAATTATTATCAAGTGTTTACATGCTTGCTATTCTAAATATGATTTTAATGGGAGATGGTAGTTCAAATATTCTCAATGAAGATTCATTAAGCTTTGACGGGAAGTATGGATTCGGAAAAATGAATGAAAAATTCCCTGCGGATGCATTTATTTTGAACCCCCCATATTCAGCAACTGGCAATGGCATGAATTTTGTTGAAAAAGCTTTAAACATGATGAGTAAGGGTTATGCTGCAATAATTATTCAAGGGTCTGCAGGTTCAGGAAAGGCTACTGAAATTAATAGAAAAATCTTAAAAAAGCACACATTAACTGCTAGTATTAAAATGCCAATAGATATCTTTATTGGTAAATCAAGTGTACAGACTTATATTTATGTTTTTAAAGTCAATGAAACTCACCACCCTGATGAAATGGTGAAATTCATTGATTTTTCAAATGATGGCTACACTCGAACTAATCGAAAAAAAGCCAGCAACAACCTTAAAGATACAGATCAAGCTAAAGAACGCTATCAAGAAATTGTTGATTTAGTGCGTTTTGGTAAGAACAAGCTCAGTATTTTCTCTAAAAATGAATATCATGAAGGCAATATTGATCCTAACAACGGTGCTGATTGGAATCAATCTATTTCCAGAGACATAAAACCAACACTTGAAGACTTTAAAAGAACAGTTAGTTCCTATCTTGCATGGGAGGTATCTAACTTATTAAAAAATCAAGTTGGCAACGATTATAATTCGGGAAAGTAATGTCCCTACTCAACAGTATGCTGAATACAGTTGAGTGGGGAGAATATAGCTTTAAAAGTATCTTCGACAAGATAGTTCAAGGTCGAAGATTGAAAAAAGACGATCAAATTTCTGGAAAAATTCCTTTCGTTATGGCTGGAGTGACAAACTCAGGGATAGTGAATTATATATCAAATCCGGTGGCAGTTTTCCCCAAAAATTCCATTACCATTGATATTTTTGGAAACACATTCTATAGAGATTATTATTTTGGGGCTGGTGATGATACAGGCGTCTATTGGAGTGAGCATAATAATTACTCTAAAGAAACAATGAAATTCTTCGCTATTTCAATGAGTAAGGTTTTAGATGGAAAATTTGATTTTGGCAGAAAATTAAGAAGTTCACAAAGTCTAGATTTTAAAATGATGCTTCCAATCAAAAATGGGAAAATTGATTTTAATTTCATTGATAAGTTTATCGCTAAACTAGAAGCAGAACGTGTTTCTGAATTAGTAACATACTTATCTAGAGCAGGAATGAATGATTGTAATTTGACCCCTGAAGAGACAAATGCTTTACATGATTATGAATACCTTGAATTTTCTGAATTTAATGTAATCGATATATTTACAGTAAAAAACACAAATAGCATTTTATCAAGAGATATTCTAGAAAACAGTGGTGACACACCTTATCTCTGTGCGAGTAGAGATAATAATAGCGTGAGTACTTATATATCTTACGATAAAAAAAAATTGGATGAGGGTAACTGTGTATTTATTGGAGGAAAAACATTTGTAGTCAGTTATCAAGAAAATGATTTTTATTCCAATGATAGCCATAATTTAGTTCTTTACATCAAAGATGGAGAAAAAAGAACTAAGCTAAATCAATTATATCTCGCTACTTGCGTTGATAAAAGCCTAGGACATAAATATTCTTGGGGTGATAGCATTAGCAATAAAAAAATACAAAAAGATAAAATTTCACTGCCAGTCAAAGACAATCAGCCAGATTTATCTTCACTAGCGACATTGATCTCTGCGGTTCAAAAACTAGTCATTCGTGATTTAATCCAGTATGTCAATCAAAAATCAGATTCGAATATACTTGTTGAGTATGCAAGTTAGCACTGGCATGATTAGCAACAAAATAATCACGAACAAACGTGTTTTTTAACACTATCCATAGTTTGATCTAGCTCAGATCTTTAAAAGAATGAGAGTTACAAACTTTTGTATGGATATAAATTATTTATACAAACACAGGATAATTCTCATACCCTCCATACGGCGTACCAATGGGTTCGCCGCATGGAGGGATATATCTTCTAAATTGTAGCTAACCTAAAGAAGGTAATTAAGCCATTAGTAATGCTACTCGTCTCTCATCTGAATGCTGAGTATGACTAATCTCCCACATAAGCTCATAAATTATTTCAACGGATTATAAATTTTAGCAAAATCAAACGGACCAATGCCTTTCTCCCGATTTGCAATTAAGTGATCTCCTCCCTGAAAACAGTGCCAGTCTAAACTGAAGTATCCGGTCTTTCTTCCATCTCACCGGGAGGCACATCGCCATGAAAAAGAC
>NZ_JBKGLW010000027.1:0-4192 GCF_046555775.1 Citrobacter sp. U14242 | reverse complement strand
GTCTTTTTCATGGCGATGTGCCTCCCGGTGAGATGGAAGAAAGACCGGATACTTCAGTTTAGACTGGCACTGTTTTCAGGGAGGAGATCACCGCAGACTACCATTAAATGACTCGATAAAGGCATTATCCGTAGGCTTTCCGGGGCGGGAGAAGTCCATTGTCACTCAGTTTTCATAGGCCCAACGGTCCATCGATTTCGAGATGAACTCGCTGCCGTTGTCTGTCTGCAGCCTTTGCGGGATCCGCCCTGATGACTGCTTAAGACGCTCCATAACCGCCACCACATCATCACCTCGTAGTCCCTGACCGACCTCGATCGCCAGACATTCCCGACTAAAATTATCGACTATAGTTAGCGCCCTGATCCTGTAGTCCGTCTGCAAAATAGGAGGGGGCTTAAGTTACAGTATCCTAGATTCAACACCAGATGGTACTGAGATGACAATTACTTTTTTCCTGCCCCTGAGATCAGAAAAAAATAAAGTCAAATACCAGTCGTCAGGCTGTCTAAAAGACTGGGCCAGATAGTTATCGACCTGCGGGTTTATCCTACTCCCACGCAAAGATTTCCGGATGGTCTACATCGTCAACTCTTAGATTGAATCTCTGTTTTACAGTTTGCAATGTAATAGGATCGTTGAGAAGGTTATGATCAGTATTTAATTCGAGAGACGATATAAGTAAAGGTGCAAATGCTAGCTCGAATGCTGGCAAGTGGCTCAAATCAAAATCCTCTGGCTTTAGTGCTGACTGTGGGGTTTCAGTTTGACGTGAAATTTTGAGTATTTCCTCAATAACTTCGGGGGTGAACTCTAGTATTTCGGCAGTTTTAATAGTCTGGACCATCCCGCTGACTATACAAAGTAAATACCAATCCTTCATTCCATCAGCGCGCAAACTATTAAAATAGTTAGTAGCTAGTGCGTCAGTTAATAAGTTACGCGCTGTATATTGAATATTTGGAATGGCAGCTTTGTATCTACTCGAGATTAGCGAGAGTTGTTTATTTCGGTCATAATTTGGCGCGATCCCAGAAAATTCAGGCAGACTGTAAAATGTAGAACCCACGCCAGTGAATTCGAACGGTGCTTTGGAGCTAAGTTTGATCTTGTCAACGAAAGTACCTTTTGGTGTGAATTCGGATAATACTTCTTCATAGGATCGGAAACTGAAACCAATATCCATGAATGTATTCAACCAAGTGGTAGAATACGACATAAAATCCCGAGTATTTAACAATGAGAACTTGCCAATTATTTGTATCAAAATTTCACCAAATCGATTTATATTAGACTTAGGTTTTGGTTTTTTTACGGAAAGATTAATATTTAGATGCCATTCTTTACCATTAAATTCAATCTCTCCAATACCTCCCGAGTTATTGGACCCGTCCATTGAAAGCGCTAGGTTCACATTTGTGGGGATCAAAATAAGATCAGCTTTTTCAATCGAAATTGATAATAGCGCAATTTGGAGCTGTGATATGAAATCCTCAGCAGCCACAGTAGTCTCGTAGCAATTTTTGAATGTGCATCGCCAATTTATTCCTAAGGCAATCCAGCGAACATCACGAATCTCCGCCAAGTCCCCCCATGGTCGATCGACAAGAATTGTACTTACGTCTGAGGTTATAGTCTCTATCAAGCCTTCATTCCAGAAGCCCGGGCCGCTACTAATTGCGAATAAATCGCCAAAAATCTCAGTAGGCCATTCGGAGAAACCAAGCTTGAGATTTTCATAATGCTCCAGTGATTTTCTCTTAAGAAGGCCAAGTAGCCCATAGATATGGCTAATATTTTCAGCTATTGTGCTTGAAGGCGTTACGCTTCCATGCATCAGCTCCGCCGCTCGTGATAAGTAGGCATAGTGGATGAATCCAACGAAATTTCCGCTGCTATATTCTATCTCGGAAACTAATAGCAAAGCATTGGGGAGATACGTTCTCAATGCTGATTTGGAAGGATTCGCTGACATCCAAGCGGCAGAAAGTGCATAGTATTTTGCTCCATATAAAAGCCCTAGAGAGTGAAAATTGCCAGCCATCTTCAGCACAATTCGGATTAATGCGGACTCATCACCACCGTGATAAAATAGCTTTCTAGCACGCTGATATTCTTTAAGTGTACCAAGCATATCGTTTTTATTGTTATACTTATCACCGCGTGCTTCAGCATTTCCTCCCGCCTCTTTTGAACCTGAACGTTTCGCTATTAATTCATCTAGGCGAGGAGCAAGTTCAGCAAGCTCTGGAGGATTTTCATACAATTCAAGGAGATATTCATAGTATTCGTTAAATTTCTGAGTGGGAAAGAACTTAGTTCGTTCTGCCTCGTCGAGCATTCGATTCCAGTAGCCTACGACAGTTCGAAGATCCGCTTTTCCTTCCTTGAGTATTAATAAATGTAAAATACCTAGTAGTCGAAGTAGCTCGGCACGCCGACCCGAACCCGGTGCATCGATGATACCAGACTCACAGATTGCCACTAGCCGCTCTTGGATCTCAGATAAACGAGGAGCTGTGATGGGATAAAGATTCATGCTGCTGGCCCTAATTAGGTAAGTTCTAAGGGTTACCGCATCCTCTAGGTCACCTGTACCTAAGTGGTCTTCTAGATCTGAAAAGTAATCGAGAACTATTGTTTCGAGGCCATCAAATGAGGCCATTCCTCTGAATGAAGCTACAATTATTTCATAGCTCGCCCACCTACGTAACTCACGCGATGAATATTTCTCTCGATAGACCTGAAGTTTTTCGATCCACATTTTTAAATCAGGGCGAGCAGCCTCATGGAATGTTGAGCGTCTTATGCCGGATTTCAGCTCGGAAAAATCCACGTAGCTAAATGGTAAAGCCTGCTTGTCCTTCCATTTTGCCACGAGTTCTTGATACCAGTCTGGACTTGCATCCGATGCTGGCATTAGTTCAGAGGATATCTGGAGATAGCTCTGTGCAATCCAGAATGTATCACGGTCAGATAACAGCTCGGCTATTGCCTCTCCATCAAATATTTGCAGGTCGATTCCCAGAAACTCGGCGTCTTTCTGTAGTACATGCCTCTTTGCAACTGGAAGGTTTTCCTCACAAAAGAACACCATGTCTTTATATTTCCCAATCGCCTTCACTCCTTTGAGATCTTTTCTTATTTTTGGAGTGATTTTTTTTTGGAGTGAGCATGCAAAAGCAATTTCTCGTTGTCCAGATGCTAATCTTTGAAATGAACTGTCAGGTGTTAGAGGAATATCGCTATAAGTTTTGAATGTCTCAAAATCACGACCTCCATCGCCACCAGCACTCACAGGCCCAGTAGCTGGCATAATATTGCTACATACACGGGCTCTTGCTAAATGCCGAGTCAGGTGCTCAAATTCATGATGGGCGTTTCGAGCGCCTAATTCAGAAAGTTGATATCGAATATATCGAATTAACTCAAGAGGTTTTGTCATAATGACCTCAAATGTGGTTTAAATATTTATCTTTCTATGTCGAACTATGGATTCCTGTTGCATTTTCCTGCAATAGCCCCACGGTAGATTCAAAACATTACTCGAATGGTTTGAAGGAAGCTACAACGTTCTTAAACAAGCCAGCCAAATTGTAAGAACACTCGCTTTAACTGCGCTAAATTTTTAAAGTTATCAGGGAATTCATGAGATAGTTCGCAGCTAAATCCAATCATTTCTCCATGATTTCCAGTCCTTCACTCAGAGCTCTGGACACAAAATCCTGCGTTCTATCCGGTATGACCGATTGAATCAATCGATCATTGTATTCAGTATCATTTTCAGGTAGTGCTTCCAATCAGTAGAACATGTACTTTTCAATGAAGGAACCGATGACTTTTTCGTGGATTTCCACAGAACGCGAGAAGCAGATTGTTTTACGTGCCAGCCGCTTAATGCGGGTGCGGAGGGTCAGGTTGTTACGTTCGATACGTTGCGTGAAGATTTTGCCGGTCAGGTGTTTCTCCTTCGGCACTTCTCTGGCGTAGCTGCCCCAGTCATCGCTGGTCATCATGCCGATACTGAACGGAGTCAACAGGGCTAACAGTTCCCGACAGGTCTCATCATTCCGTGGTCCGAAGGTGTAAGCCAGTACAATATGTAGTGATGTGATGGACGCCCTTTCCTGAAGCAGCCAGTGCCATACTTTTACTGTCTGCGTTTGCTACGGGAGTAAATCACATGAGCACG
>NZ_JBKGLW010000026.1:0-4639 GCF_046555775.1 Citrobacter sp. U14242 | reverse complement strand
CTGGAGAAACAGACGGCTCAGCTGGCAGCCCTGGAGAAAGACAAGGCGGCGCTGACGAAGCAGATGACGGAGCTGAATAAGTCTGGCAGTGCAGAGGCGGCGAAGCAGAAAGCTGCACTGGAGAAACAGACGGCTCAGCTGGCGGCTCTGGAGAAAGACAAAGCCACGCTGACGAAGCAGATAGCAGATCTGAATAAATCCGGCAGCGCTGATGCGGCGAAACTGGAGAAACAGACGGCTCAGCTGGCGACACTGGAGAAGGACAAAGCCACGCTGACGAAGCAGATGACGGAGCTGAATAAGTCTGGCAGTGCAGAGGCTGCGAAGCAGAAAGCTGCACTGGAGAAACAGATGGCTCAGCTGGCGGCTCTGGAGAAAGACAAAGCCACGCTGATGAAGCAGATAGCAGATCTGAATAAATCCGGCAGCGCTGATGCGGCGAAACTGGAGAAACAGACGGCTCAGCTGGCGGCTCTGGAGAAAGACAAAGCCACGCTAATGAAGCAGATAGCAGATCTGAATAAATCCGGCAGCGCTGATGCGGCGAAACTGGAGAAACAGACGGCTCAGCTGGCAGTTTTGGAGAAAGACAAAGCTAAAGCAGCAGAAAAATCAACATTACTTGCTCAACAGGTTTTGAAGCTTGTCAACGTAATAGAAGATACGAAAAAAGTAAAAGAATATCTGGAATCTCAGAACGTTAGTTTGATCGCTCAGAATAGTGAGCAAAAATCAAATATGGTTAAAATGGCTGAATCATTGCGAAATTCTGAGAATCTGTCAAAGCTAGTTGCGGAGGAAAGAAGGAAAAATATTGAGCTTAATACTTTGATTTCTAAATTGAATGTTTCAATAGGTGAAAAATCGTCACGAATTGGCGTGCTTGAGCAAGAGCTGTCTAAAAATGCTCAAAAAAATATTGAGCTTGAAGCATCAATACGACAGATGAATTTGAGTACCAGAAAGGCAACTAACGTGCCTGAGAATGCCGCATCTGATGGTAATGCGGTTGTCGAAAAACCGTTATTGCAGCAGCAACAAAATTCACAAACGATAATAACTTCGCCTTCTGTTAAAGAACAATCAGAGGAATTGATGCGTTCAATTAAGGCGAGAAAAGGGGCTATTCAGCAATCCGATGGTGTTATTTATGTTGTGGAAAGCAAAGGAGCAAAGCGGAAAGCGAAGCAAAAAGATTATATACAGTTTGTAATGAAAGAAGAGGTTAGTACGGGCGCAGTTATATCAAGTAATGTCAATATTAACAGCAAAGTTGATAAGTTGCCTGAATTACTTAGTAAGGCTGTTCTTCTTGTAGGCACAAAGGGTCGCGTGAAAATATATATACCGCCTGATTTAGCATATGGTGGTAAGGGCATTCCCAATATTGCACCTTCAGGTATTGTTTCAATATTAACGATAGATGTTACTGGCTTGAAGCCATAAGCATATTCTTCTTACGGGTATGTAATGCGGCACTTAAAAGGCAGCAAAGATAATCTTTGCTGCCTTTTATATTATAAACTCTAATTAATTATTCACGTATTAGTGCGCGCCGCCGCCGCCACTGCCTGCACCGAATGGCGGTTTAGCAAACCACACCAGGCCTAGCAGTACGAGGAAGATCCCAGCAGACATCCAGAAGATTTCGTTAGCAGAAATAATCAGCCCCTGGTTGGTGATTTGCTGCGCCAGCCAGCCGGATGCCTGTTCTTTGGTCATCCCTAATCCCTGCAGCTGGTTATACATAGCCTGTGCATTAGGATTATAAGGGTTTACTGACTCCGTCAGTTGCGCGTGGTGCAGCGACTCACGGCTAGTCCACATCGTTGTGGTGATCGATGTGCCAATAGAACCCGCCAGCGTTCGCGTAAAGTTAGACAGGCTCGATGCTGCCGCCATACGTTCAGGCGGTAAACCCGACAGCGTGATGGTGGTCAGTGGCATAAAGAAGCAAGCTACCGCGAACCCCTGAATAAACTGCGGCCAGGCCGATGCGCCAAAATCCATACCGGGTTCGAACGTCCACGCACGCCAGTAGAAACAGACGGCATACATGATGAAGCTGAACGTGACCAGCCGACGCATATCCAGTTTGTGTGCGAAACGGCCGATAATCGGCGACAGGATCACTGGAATCACCCCAACCGGCGCAGACGCCAGACCTGCCCAGGTTGCCGTATATCCGTACACTTCCTGCAATAACTGTGGCAACAGGACGATTGCGCCGAAGTAGAGCATATAGGCCAGACTGATACACAGACAGCCGATGGTAAAGTTACGCGACTTAAACAGCGAGAGATCGACAATGGGGTGCTCGTCGGTAAGCTCCCAGACGATGAGGAAGCTGATTGCCACCACGGCGACAACCGTCAGGATGATGATTTCCTGCGAGGCGAACCAGTCTAATTCTTTGCCGCGGTCGAGCATGATCTGCAAACTGCCGATACCAATGACCAGCAGTGCCAGACCAATGGCGTCGATACGCCGCTGCTCGGTTTTGGTTTCCCGACCACGCAGGGTTTGCAGCGTCATCAATACCACTACAGCACCGATTGGCACGTTGATGAAGAATATCCAGCCCCAGTGATAGTTGTCGCTGATATAGCCCCCAAGAATTGGGCCACATATCGGGGCAACAATCACCGTCATTGACCAGAGCGCGAGGGCAATGGAGCGTTTGGCGGGAGGATAGTTATTCAGTAACAGGCTTTGCGAGAGCGGAATTAACGGACCGGCGACAATACCCTGAATAACGCGGAAGAAAATCAGCATGTTCAGGCTGGTGGACATCCCACATGCCCATGACGCAATGACGAAGGCGATAGTTGACCACATGAATAGTCTTACTTCGCCAACGCGTTTTGCCAGCCAGCCGGTGATCGGAATTGAGATAGCATTCGCCACCCCGAATGAGGTGATCACCCAGGTTCCCTGGCTCAGCGAAGAGCCGAGGTTCCCGGCGATAGTGGGGATCGCCACGTTAGCAATGGTGGAGTCCAGCACCTGCATGAATGTCGCCAGGGACAGCGCAATCGTCATAATGACGAGCTGCACGCCTTCCAGCGGTTTTTGCTGTTGCATCACACGCACCTTTGAATTAGCCCGCGTTGGCCTGCACGATCTCTTCGATCATCTTATTGACCGGATCAAGGTTGATTTCACGTGCATTACTTTCTGATACTGGCGTTGTGCGGACCTGGCTTGCCAGGATCTGCCCGTCACGATTAGCAGTATCTACCGTAACCAGTGTCGACAAACCAATACGCAGTGGATGTTGTGCCAGTTGCTGTGCATCCAGTTCGATACGTACCGGCAAACGCTGGACGACTTTGATCCAGTTACCGGTCGCGTTTTGCGCCGGCAGCAAGGAGAACGCGCTGCCCGTCCCCATATCCAGGCCGACGACTTTCCCGGTGTATTTCACATCATCACCGTAAATATCACTGATAACGGTCGCCGGTTGGCCAATACGCATGTGCGCCAGCTGTGTTTCTTTGAAGTTGGCATCCACCCACAGATTAGTCGCCGGAACAACTGCCATCAGCGGCGTCGTGGGGCTAATTTGTGCGCCAGGCTGCACGGCACGACGGGAAACGTAGCCGGTCATCGGACTGACAATTTTGGTACGTTCCAGTGCCAGCCAGGCATTACGCACTTCGGTGGCAGCCTGTTGTACAGCAGGTTGATCTTCCAGTTTGCTACCCAGAATCATTGCCTGGTTCGCATTATATTGTTGGATAGCGACATCAAGCTGAGCCTGAGCGCTGGCGACGGCATCGCGGGCATGTTGCAGTTCTTCGCGGCCAATCAGGTTGGCGTTACCCAGTGGGACGCGACGGTTAAAGTCGCTTTGTGCCTGGGCCAGCGCGGTTCTCTGCACTTCAATGCTTGCCTGCAGTTGCTTGCTGTTGATCATCAACTGGTGTGTCTGGCGCACGCTGGACGCCAGCGCAGTTTTGGCTTTTTCAAATGCCTGTTTGGCATCTGTCTGATCGAGAGTGACCAGTACATCGCCCTGTTTTACAAAGTCAGTGTTATCAGCCCAGACTTTCGTCACGCTGCCTGATACCTGCGCCATAATTTGAACCTGGTTCCCTGCCACGTAAGCATCGTCTGTCTCTTCGATATGACGCAGTACTAAAAACCAATAAATCCCATATGCCACGGCAATGATAATAAAGAGCAAGGTCAGCAGGAGCAGCATACTTTTACGTTTGCCATTCTTCTTGACCGGTTGCTGCGGGGTTTGAGTCTCCGCATTTGCGCTCATGTTGTTCTCCACGATCTTATTTTTTTCACATCGGCTGGGGCCGACCTGTTTATCAGAAAGGCCAGCACTGTGCGTGCTGGCCTGTCGGTTTTTCATTTTTAAATCTGGATTTCTGAGCGAGTCAGCGCGTTAGCGCAGCGCTTCTAATACCGCGCCATCCTGCTCCATCTGATCAAGACGGGTCAGAAGTTTACGGGTGATGTGCTCAAGTTGATCTTTTTCGGTGGTGCTGAGAGATGACCAAAGCTGATGAAGGCAGTTGTGCTGAGGCGGTAGGCACTGTTGCAAATAGTCGGTGGTGATAAACTTATCATCCCCTTTTGCTGATGGAGCTGCACATGAACCCATTCAAAGGCCGGCATTTTC
>NZ_JBKGLW010000025.1:0-8574 GCF_046555775.1 Citrobacter sp. U14242 | reverse complement strand
CGTGCTCATGTGATTTACTCCCGTAGCAAACGCAGACAGTAAAAGTATGGCACTGGCTGCTTCAGGAAAGGGCGTCCATCACATCACTACAGTCATCTTAAATGACTCTGAGGTGTCTGTTAAACCCGTGGCGATTCAAAACGCGCGATTTAGCTCTGTTCAATATGGCTCTGGATAGTAAGCTTCGAGGCTGTGATCTGGTCAAACTCAAAGTATCGGATGTGGCATATGGTAGTTCGGTTTCAAGCAGAGCAACGGTGTTGCAACAGAAAATCGGTAAAGGGATGACCACCCGCGAGATAGTGTCGACGTTCAAAGAGCTGTATGACGCGGATGTCTCACCGACACTGGTATCGAAGGTCACCGACGCCGTGATGGAACAGGTTACTGAATGGCAAAATCGTCCACTGGATGCGGTCTATCCCATTGTTTACCTTGACTGTATCGTTCTGAAGGTCAGGTAGGACAGTCGCGTTATCAATAAATCCGTGTTCCTGGCGCTGGGTATCAACATCGAAGGCCATAAAGAACTGCTGGGTATGTGGCTGGCCGAAAACGAGGGCGCGAAGTTCTGGCTCAATGTGCTGACCGAACTTAAAAACCGTGGCCTGAACTATATCCTCATCGCCTGTGTCGACGATCTGAAAGGCTTCCCGGACGCTATCAACGCGGTGTTGTATCCGGAGACCCGTATCCAGCTGTGCATCCTGCATAGGGTGCGCAACAGCCTGCGGTTCGTCTCCTGGAAGGACTACAAAGCCGTCACCCGCGACCTGAAAGCCATCTATCAGGCTCCCACGGAAGAAGCAGGCCAGCATGCGCTGGAAGCGTTCGCCAGCGCATGGGACAACCGCTACCCGCAGATAAGCCGGAGCTGGCAGGCAAACTGGACCAACCTGGCGACGTTCTTCGCTTACCCGGCAGACATCCGCAAGGTGATCTACACAACGAATGCCATCGAGTCACTGAACAGCGTGATCCGGCATGCCATCAAAAAGCGTAAGGTGTTCCCGACGGACGACGCAGTGAAAAAGGTCGTGTGGCTAGCCTCACAGAAATGGACGATGCCACTGCGGGACTGGCGTATGGCAATGAGCCGCTTTATTATCGAGTTCGGTGACCGCCTGGACGGTCACTCCTGAGAAAAGGCATTTACACAGAATCGTGTACAGGGTACGGTGATTTTAAAATAAAATTAACATTCTCACTCCCTGATACTTGTTGGCTTAAAATCAGTAATTATGATTAGTTACTACTTTTAATTTTCTTGCAGGTTTCCAGCCAATTAACTGTATCAATTTTCCCGTTTGCCAGATATTTTTGCTGATTCTGCCAGTGCGCGGCGAGGAATGGTTTAAGACCTGCAAGGCGTTTGTTCAGTGTGAGCATTTGATCGAAAACCGTCACTTCATGTTTCAGACCTTCCTGACCATAAAGCGTGGCTGAATCAACCAGACTACTGGCGTAGTAACTCGTCAGCTGTTGCAGGCGATCTGTTTGCTCACCAAGTTTTGTTTTTCGGATCGCGCAATTTTTATCATTGTCATCTTTATCCTTACACAGCAATTCATAGTTGTGATTGAGGAAGTCAAGAAAGCGGCCATCATCCTGCAATTTTGTGCAAAGGAAGGAGCCGAGGTTAAGGCTGGCGCGGATCGATTGTGCCCGTTCTTCCTGCTGTTGCTGATTACTGGCGCGGAGCTGATTTTCCAGATCCTTCAGTTTCTTTTTCAGCTCTGTGTCTTCAACGCCTGATGCCAGGCTTCCCAGCGCTTTTGCGGTGTCTGTGGGGGCGTCTTTGCTCTTATCTATGCCCGGTTTATCTGCACCGAGAGTAACCCAATTTTTCTCCAGCTGTTTCACTCGGTCTGTTGATGTAATGGTCGGAGAGACCAGAACCAGACGCAATCCGGTGGTTTTGCTGGTGAAAGGATGGGCTTCATCGTAGTAGTTAATTTCTTTACGGGTCGCGCTACGGATCTCTGATTCATTCGAGATGACGCTGCCTCCGCGAACCACAAAACCACCAGCCTGGCCGTGAAGTCTGTTGATTTTATTGAGATAGAACGGGGTGAACATCATCTCAGAGACGTTGCCCAGCATATCGTGCAGGCCGAGGGGGTTAGGGTTCAATAGCCCAATAAGCTGTACTTTGCCGTTAGAAGACTGTGGGCCGGAATACCACTCGTAATTTTTCATGTCATCCATCGGGTAGTGGGAATCACGGAATTCCGCACTGTTTACCTTGAGGCCGCCGCGTGCTGCAAATTCCCATTCTACTTCAGTGGGCAGGCGTAAAAATCCAGGATTGCCATCCTCTTTCGGTAATTTGTCGAGAGCATTCGTGCGTAACCACTGGTTATATTTATCGGCAAAATTTACTGTCAACGCCAAGATTTATGGCCGTTTTTCGCCATTTTTAATGTCCGCTATTTGATCACTTCTGTTGTCCGCTTTCCGCCATTTCATCATCACTGATTGGCGTTGCGTTTTTAGCCAGCACTCCGGCTTTGCGTTTTTCCTTCAACCGGTAACTTTCTCCTTTTATATTCACTGTGGTTGAGTGGTGCAGCAGCCGATCCAGGATCGCCGTTGCCAGCACGTTATCGCCGAACATCTCTCCCCAGTCTGCGAAGCCTTTGTTTGATGTCAGGATTATGCTCGCTTTTTCATACCGGCGATTCAGCAGGCGGAAGAACAGACTGGCTTCCTCTCTGTTCATCGGCAGGTAGCCTATTTCGTCCAGGATTAGCACACGCGCATAGCTCAGCTGTTGTAGCTGACGCTCCAGCCGGTTTTCCAGCTTCGCTTTCATCAGCGTTGCTACCAGTCTGTCGAGTGGCATGAACAACACCCTGTGACCTGCATCCGCCGCTTTCACGCCGAGGGCTACAGCCAGGTGGGTTTTCCCCACTCCGGGAGGACCCAGCAGGATCACGTTCTCACTGCGTTCCACGAACGCCAGACCGGCCAGCTCCCTGACGACCTTACGATCGATGCCTGGCTGGAAGCTGAAGTCGAACTGCTCCAGCGTTTTGACCCACGGCAGACGAGCCTGCTTCAGCCGGGACTCCATACCGCGCTGATGCCTGCCGTTCCATTCCTGCTGCAGCGCCATGTACAGGAACTCCCGATAGTTCAGCTCTTTTTTAGCTGCCTGCTCCAGCAGACTTTCCACGTGATAACTCAGGTGCTCCATTTTCAGGCGACTCAGCAGCGCTTCAAGTTCATGCATCACAGCAGCTCCTCATACGCACTCAGTGGACGATGCTCCACCATGCTGACCTGCTGCCAGAGCGGGGCATGATGTTCCGGCACCGTTTGCCAGCCAGATGATGCTGAACAGAGCCGGTGTGATGCCACCTGCTGCTCATTACTGTAGATCCGCAACTCATCATCCAGCGATATGCGTATCGAGACCGGCTGGCCACACAGCGTTTCGGGAACGCTGTAGCGATTGCCGCCAACCTCGATATAGCTGTCCCAGGAGACATGGCGGATGTCGAAGTAGCTGGTATCGAAGTCCGTATCAGGCAACGGCTGCAGATGTTCCTGCTCGAGCGCGAAGCGCTGTTCCGGGGTCTGTCTGAACTGGCGAAGCTCCCGTTTGTCAGCCACATCAGCCATCCATTGCTCCAGTTGCTGGTTAACATGAGCGAAGCTGTCGAACCTGCGATAGCGGACGAAGAAGTTCTCCTTGAGATATTTCACCATCCGCTCCACCTTACCTTTGGTTCTGGCCCTGCGCGGACGACAGGCACGCGGCAGGAAGTCATAGTGGTCGGCCAGCAACAGGAACCCGGAGTTGAACACCACTTTCCCGTTGTTATTTTTCAGCACCGCCGCTTTCTGGTTATCAACCAGCACGGTTTTCACACTGCCACCAAAGTAGCGGAAGGTGCGAACCAGCGACTCATAGGTGTGTTCCGCATCCTGCTTTGGCGCGGCGAAGACATGGAAGCGACGGGAGAACCCCAGCGTATTAACCGCGAAGTTAACTTTGCATCGCTGCCCGGCGACCTCCACCTCAACTTCGCCCCAGTCGTGCTGCAACTGGTAAGCGGGCTGGGTTTCGAAGCGGACAGTTTTCTTCGACGGACGCATTTTGCGTTTGGGCTGGATGTAATAGCGCAGCATGGAGCGACCACCGGTGTAACCCATCGCTTTGATTTCTGCGAGGATGACCTCGCCATTCCAGACATTTTCGGCCAGACGTGTATCGATATAATCCATAAACGGCTTCAGTTTGGCCATTTTGTGGCGCGTCTTTCTGGCCGGTGGCTCAGGGTATTTAAGATACCGTCTGACGGTGCGTTCAGAGCAACCCACCTGAGTTGCAATATCGATAATGTACGCACCCTGCTTGCGCATTTGTTTTATCATGTAAAAGTCCTCTCTGCTCAGCATGTCGATGTCCTTTCTGGTGTGAGAACCTCAAGGAAACAACATGTTGGGTGGAGCGGACAATTCAAATGGTGAATTACCGTCTTATATCATTGGCGCTAACACTATGTGCTGATGTCGGGTAAAGTGCATGCAGACGACACGCCGGTGAATGTCCTGGAGCCCGGACAGGGTAAAACCCGTACCGGGCGGTTGTGGACGTATGTTCGTGATGACTGCAACGCCGGGTCAGCGCTGGCACCGGCGGTGTGGTTCGCCTACAGCCCCGACAGAAAAGGCATCCATCCGCAGACCCATCTTGCGGGGTTCAGCGGTGTGCTACAGGCGGATGCGTACGCCGGGTTCAACGAGCTGTACCGCGATGGCCGGATAACGGAAGCCGCCTGCTGGGCTCACGCCCGCCGTAAAATCCACGATGTGCACGTTCGCACGCCGTCAGCCCTGACGGAGGAAGCCCTGAAGCGTATCGGCGAACTGTATGCCGTGGAGGCGGAAATAAGAGGAATGCTGGCGGAACAACGGCTTGCTGAACGTCAGCGGAAAACGAAACCGCTGCTTAGTACCCTGGAAAGCTGGTTGCGTGAAAAAATGAAAACGCTGTCGCGACACTCGGAGCTGGCAAAGGCGTTCACGTACACCCTGAACCAGTGGCCGGCCCTGACGTACTATGCAGAAAACGGCTGGGCCGAAGCCGATAATAACATCGCTGAAAATGCGCTGCGGATGGTCAGTCTGGGTCGTAAAAACTGGTTGTTCTTCGGCTCAGACCACGGTGGTGAGCGGGGAGCGTTGCTGTACAGTCTGATCGGGACGTGCAAACTGAACGGCGTGGATCCAGAAAGCTACCTTCGCCATGTCCTTGACGTCATAGCTGACTGGCCGGTCAACCGGGTCAGCGAGCTGCTACCCTGGCGCATCACACTGCCAACTGAATAACACATCCCCGTCAATACGGTTCTCGCTGTACGCTTACCAACGTGAAGGTTTTCAGCCGTTCTTTGCCTGCCAGACACGCGTCCGTGACCAGAGCCGCCGGGAGCACACGAAACATATGCTGCGCCTGCGCCGTGCCGGGCAAATCACTGGTCAGCAGGTTCCGGAAATTATTCAGCTCAACTCGCATGACGGCTCCAGCAGCTACCAGATGCTGCCGGGCCTGTTCCGTAGTGTCTGCTGTAATGGCCTGAGCCATGCAGTAATACCCCACCACTTACATCCCTTCAGCATTACGGAATAACCGATATGAAAACATCACCCGATTCACTATCATGGGCGGCATTGTCACATCTGTCCCCCGTCGAAATCTGGCGCCTCCTGCTGGGATATCTGCTCAGCCAGCACTACGGACTGACTCTTAACGACACGCCGTTTGGCAGCGATGGCGTGATTCAGGAGCACATTGAGGCCGGTATACCGCTGGCGGATGCCCTGAATGATGTTGTTGAAAAATATGACCTAGTACGTACAGGCCAGAGCAGCTTCCGTTTCACGGTGCGGTCTTCACTTATCACCCCCACGGATGTCCTGCGGGCACGGAAAGCCACAGGGCTTCTGAAGCGGGGCTATTACAGGCGGGTGACGGATATCACGCAAGGTCTGCCGATTGACGGGACACTTCCGGCAGGCACCTTCACCCGCAGACAGGCTGAGGCCACTGCCGCCCTGTATATCAACGTTGGCATTGAGGATGACCAGCACACCCACTTCCGGCTGGTCATTCGCGATGCGGACGGCCAGCTCATCTGGCGGGCATGGAACTTTGAGCCCGGTGCTGGTCATGACCTGAACACCCACCTGCAGCGCTACGGTGTGAAAAAACGCTGACAGCACGCCGCTGGCCCGTCTGGGGCAGGGCTGGCGGATCTCAACCTGAACAACTGACTGTCCTTTGTTGGTGGAAAGTCCGACCCATGCTTCTTTATCCAAGCGTATCCAGGCATTAAAAAATAGGTCATCGGAGTACTGTTTGTAGACAATGTTGCCGACGATATTCTGTGGGTGTCACACCTGTTTGCTTCTTAAATGCAGTATTAAATACCGATTTAGAATTAAAACCCGAAGCATACATAATATCAAGAATGGTCCGCTTATCTCCCGGCGTGGCCAGTAACTTTTTGGCATACTCTATGCGGTACTCGCTGATAAAGGTAAAAAAGTTCTGCTGAAATCCATTGTTGATAATGGCGGAGAGATCGTGCGGTGAAAGTTTTATCTGGCGCGCAAGCTGGCTTAAGGAGAGGGTGGAATCCAGAAACGGCTGATTCCGACGCATAAAATCCACCACGTTATCTACCTGTTTTGACTCCGGTAACAACAGTGTTTTAACCGGCTGAATATCCACCAGCAGGGTTTCATCTTCCTGCGTTAGCCCCATAAACGCAGCGGGCTGTCGCAGTGCGCAGATCAGCAATGTATTAATGAACGCAAACCCCGCCATACTGACAACAGGCAGTATCCAGGTGGTTTGATCGGTTAGCCTGAACAGATAGAAAAACAGGCAGCAAATGATACTGACGATCCACAGCCCCGCGTAACCCGACAGCAGGAAGCGGAGCCAGAGTATTTGCTGGCGGGCGATATCAGAATAAAGACGCTGGATATCCGAATTAAATGACTGCAAGCGGCCGAGCGAATAGCCCAACCAACCGAGAAATACCCCGTGATAGACCAACGCAAGGGGCAGAGGTTCCGGCATTCCTGGTAAATCCTGTTGTTGTAATATTGTTATTTTTTCCGACTCAGGTAGCGGAACATATAGTGTGGAAAACACAATCAGGCCAGCCGCGAACGGGATTAAGTGTACGGCATGAATGAGCCGAATTTGAAAACGGCAATACATCAGCGATCGGGTATACAGATAGATAGCTGGCGGCTGAAGCAGAGAGATGAGCGTACCGATATAAGCGTAGTTTGGGTGTGAAAAACTTACACCGCTTCCGTAAAGTAAAAGCTCGCCAAAACCGGCGGCGACGGTCAGCAGGACGACCACCAATAGCCGGTTGCTGGTTTGTACAATGTTGGACGGCAAAAGTAGAAAAACAGAAAGCAATACAGCCTGCATTATTCCTGCTGCCAGAAGAAAAACGGATAGCTCAATCAGCATGTATTACCGCCACCAATCATTCAAAACGAGACATAAAGAACGGGTTCCGCTCTGCCTCTTGTTAGCGGAACGTTCGACTTTGCGCTTTGTAGGTTCGACTTTACCAATTCGAACGACGCCCTGATTTCACGCCAGTACTCTGATGTCAAATCGGCAGAGGGTCTGAAATCCTACGTCGATTAACATCCCCAAAAAGCAGATGAACAGGTCGAAAAAGACCCGGGAGCATTATTGTGAAAAAGCAGAAAAACATCAGAACTACCCTGTGCGCGAGCATCGTGATCCTTGCGGGAATGACGATAAGCACAACGGCGTTCGCCCACTGCGACGGCATGGATGGACCGGTGATTACCGAGGCTAAAAGCGCGCTCCAGGCGCATGATGTTACCCCGTTATTAAAATGGGTGCCAGAAAACCGTGAAGATACCGTCAGGAAGGCGTTTGACGAGGCAATAAGCAAACAAGGTGGCAGTCAGGCCGCTCAGGAGAAGGCCGATCAGCAGCTCTTCACCACTCTGGTACGTGTTCACCGTGAGGCGGAAGGCGCGCCCTTTACCGGTGTAAAACCGGCAGGCCATATTCCCGTGGTTGTACAAGAGGCAGATGCCGCACTCAACGCCGGCAATGTTGATAGCCTGGTGGCGAAGGTGACTGCCAATGTTGAGCATGCTCTCCGGGAAAAATTTGCTAAAGCTGAACAAAGTAAGCAACAAGTGAATCAATCGGTTAAACAGGGACGTGGATATGTGAATGACTACGTTCACTACATACATTTTGTCGAAGAAGTGAACGGAATGGCGGCAGGAGGATCGCCTGAGATGGAACATCAGCACTAATTATCATGTCCGCCAGAGATGCCCTTGCGGCATCTCTGAATCACCACGATAACGCCCAGCGGGATTTGGAGGATTGTAATTAAAATTATGTAATTACCTGTTTTTGATATGTTCATTCCGACAACGGATGTAAGTAAATTGGCACTGTTGCAAATAGTCGGTGGTGATAAACTTATCATCCCCTTTTGCTGATGGAGCTGCACATGAACCCATTCAAAGGCCGGCATTTTC
>NZ_JBKGLW010000024.1:0-8608 GCF_046555775.1 Citrobacter sp. U14242 | reverse complement strand
AGCTCAGCTGGATAGAGTACTCGGCTACGAACCGAGCGGTCGGAGGTTCGAATCCTCCCGGATGCACCATCTTCTCCGAGATAACAGCTAAATTGTTGTTTCATGGTCTGCGAGATAATCGCCAGCACCAGGGAGGATAACGTTGCTTTAGCAACGACCCGTAGGGCGAGGGTAACGGAGTCATCCTCCCGGATGCACCATCTCCTCCTTTTCTGAATAGTCTCTTTGCTCCCTGAACAATCCTCAATTCGCTGTCAGCGACAAAATCAATCAATTACGATAAAATAGCGTCTGGTTAATCGGCTTGTGAGAAGACGATGTACGAACGTTATGCAGGTTTAATTTTTGATATGGATGGTACTATCCTGGATACCGAGCCTACGCACCGTAAAGCGTGGCATGAGGTATTAGGACGCTATGGGCTACGTTTTGATGAGCAGGCTATGGTCGCTCTCAACGGTTCCCCAACGTGGCGTATTGCCCAATCGGTGATTGAACTGAACCATGCCGATCTTGACCCCCATGCGCTGGCGCGTGAAAAAACCGATAAGGTTAAAAGCATGCTGCTGGATAGCGTCCAGCCTTTACCGTTGGTCGATGTTGTGAAAGCCTGGTATGGTCGCCGTCCTATGTCAGTTGGCACAGGGAGCGAAAGTGCGATTGCAGAAGTTCTGCTCACTCACCTTGGGCTGCGTCATTATTTTGATGCCGTGGTCGCGGCCGATCACGTACAACGCCATAAACCGGCTCCTGATACCTTCTTGTTATGTGCTGAGCGTATGGGCGTTGTTCCGGCTCGCTGCGTTGTGTTTGAAGATGCCGATTTTGGGTTGCAAGCAGCGCGTGCGGCAGGAATGGATGCCGTGGATGTTCGGTTACTGTGAGTGATGGACTGTCGCTACTTTCACTGTTTACCAGCAGCTTTCTCAGCGCCACGCTATTACCTGGCAATTCTGAAGTTGTTTTAGTTGCCTTACTGGTTTCTGGAGCGAGTCATCCCTGGGTCTTAGTTTTAACAGCAACAATGGGTAATAGCCTTGGAGGGTTAACTAACGTTATCCTTGGGCGTTTCTTTCCGTTGCGTAAAACATCGCGCTGGCAAGAGAAAGCCACTGGCTGGCTGAAGCGCTATGGCGCTGTCACACTATTATTAAGCTGGATGCCGGTTGTGGGTGATTTACTGTGCTTGTTAGCGGGATGGATGCGCATCTCGTGGGGTCCGGTGATCTTTTTTTTATGTCTTGGCAAAGCGCTGCGCTATGTTGTGGTCGCGGCGGTTACGACGCAAGGCATTATGTGGTGGCACTAATTGTGTTGTGGAATAACCTTCAGGGTGACCAATACCATTATGCTAATTAAAACGATTTTGACAGGCGGGAGGTCAATTTGATCCCGAACGTATCACAGGCGCTGGCCTGGCTGGAAAAACATCCTCATGCATTAGAGGGGATTCAACGCGGGCTCGAGCGTGAAACGCTGCGTGTTAATGCTGATGGTTCATTGGCAACAACAGGTCATCCTGAAGTGTTAGGCTCAGCGCTAACGCATAAATGGATAACCACTGACTTTGCCGAAACGCTGCTGGAGTTTATTACTCCACCGGGTGACGATATTCACAAAATGCTCACGTTCATGCGCGATCTGCACCGCTATACAGCCAGAAACCTTGGCGATGAGCGTATGTGGCCGCTGAGCATGCCTTGCTATATTGCCGAAGGTCAGGATATCGAGTTGGCGCAGTACGGTACTTCGAATATCGGTCGTCTGAAAACCCTTTACCGTGAAGGCCTCAAAAACCGTTACGGTGCGTTGATGCAGACTATCTCCGGCGTACACTACAACTTCTCGCTGCCGATGGCTTTCTGGCAGGCGAAATGTGGTGTAACAGATAGTGATGAAGACGTTAAAGAAAAAGTGTCTGCTGGGTATTTCCGTTTGATCCGCAACTACTACCGTTTCGGGTGGGTGATCCCGTATCTGTTTGGTGCTTCGCCAGCAATTTGTTCCTCCTTCCTGCAAGGAAAACCGACAACGCTGCCGTTTGAAAAAACCGATTGCGGTATGTATTACCTGCCTTATGCCACGTCGCTGCGTCTGAGTGACCTGGGTTATACCAATAAGTCGCAAAGCAATCTCGGAATTACGTTTAACTCCCTGCATGAATATGTGGCAGGATTGAAGCGTGCGATTAAAACGCCTTCTGAGGAGTACGCGGCGATCGGTCTGGAGAAAGACGGTAAGCGCTTGCAAATCAACAGCAACGTTTTACAGATCGAAAATGAACTGTATGCGCCAATTCGTCCGAAACGCGTGACTCGCAGCGGTGAAACGCCATCTGATGCACTTCTACGCGGCGGCATTGAGTACATCGAAGTGCGTTCACTTGACATCAACCCATTCTCGCCAATCGGCGTAGATGAACAGCAGGTACGCTTCCTCGATTTGTTCATGGTTTGGTGTGTTCTGGCAGATGCCCCGGAAATGAGTAGCGACGAGCTGCTGTGTACGCGTACTAACTGGAATCGCGTTATTCTGGAAGGGCGCAAGCCAGGTCTGACGTTAGGTATTGGTTGTGAAACGGCTCAGTTCCCGCTGCCTAAAGTGGGTAAAGATCTGTTCCGTGACCTGAAACGGGTGGCACAAACGCTGGACAGCATTCACGGAGGAGAGGAGTATCAAAAAGTCTGTGACGAACTGGTTGCCTGCTTTGATAATCCTGAGCTGACATTCTCAGCGCGTATCCTGCGGTCTATGATTGATACAGGTATTGGCGGCACGGGTAAAGCATTGGGTGAGGCCTACCGTAACCTGCTGCGCGAAGAGCCGTTGGAACTGCTGCAGGAAGAGGAATTTATTGCTGAAAGTGCGGCTTCTAAGCGCCGTCAGCAGGAAATTGAAGCGGCAGATACTGAGCCGTTTGGTGCGTGGCTGGAAAAGCACGCCTGATACAAAAGAAAAAGGCCACTCGGGAGTGGCCAAAATTTCATCTCTGAAAACAGGGATGATGATAACAAATGCGCGTCTTTCATATACTCAGACTCGCCCCGGAACAAAGAGTTCAGAATATTTTTAAAAAATTTATCGGAGGTGGCTAAATGCCGTTGTTAGATAGTTTTACTGTCGATCACACCCGGATGGAAGCTCCTGCAGTCCGGGTTGCAAAAACGATGAACACCCCGCATGGCGATGCAATCACCGTGTTTGATCTGCGTTTCTGCATTCCGAACAAAGAAGTGATGCCTGAGAAAGGTATTCATACGCTGGAACACCTGTTTGCTGGTTTTATGCGTAACCACCTGAATGGCAATGGTGTCGAGATTATTGATATTTCGCCAATGGGTTGCCGTACCGGCTTCTACATGAGCCTGATTGGAACGCCGGACGAACAACGCGTAGCTGATGCCTGGAAAGCGGCAATGGCAGATGTGTTGAAAGTACAGGATCAGAATCAGATCCCGGAACTCAACGTCTACCAGTGCGGTACGTATCAGATGCACTCCCTCAGCGAAGCGCAGGATATTGCTCGTCATATTCTGGAACGTGATGTCCGCGTTAACAGCAATGAAGAGTTGGCGCTGCCGAAAGAGAAGTTGCAGGAATTGCATATTTAGTTGTCATGCTGGATGGTGAAGCTCACGCTTCTCATCTGGTCTACAAATAATAGGCTCCAGTCGATATAAAAAAGCCAGTTCAGATGAACTGGCTTTTTTTATCAATACGCGTGGCCATCGCACCTTTAAATGACATCGTCAGAATGTTGTTGTAAGCTCTGTTGAATTTTATCTTTAGCTTCTTTAGCTTTCAAAAATAACACCAATTGAATTGACAAACTCTCTATAAAAAGAGATATATTGCCCTAAGATTTCTTCGTCTTCTAAAAATTTTACTTTTTTTAAAGTTTCTTCTGGTATTTTTTGATCGGTAACATAGTCATATTCGCCCATCATAATCCCGCATTTGTCCAGTATTTTTAAATAACTCTCTTTTTCAGTGATCCCAAATGATTCCAGATCATTTTTTAGACCCTTGATGAAATTCTGGTATTCTGTCGTCTTACGGAGTCCTGCCGAAAGGAATGCCAGTTTATCTGCATCAAAGTAACTACCAGATTGTACGGCTTCATTCCATTTAGCTAGAGTTGTTATTTTTCTAAGGCTTGATTTGACAGGAATGATATCGTCATATACATCAGGTTGTTCAAAAAAGAGTTTTGAAAATTTGTCGAGAGACTGCTTTACGTTACCCATTCCTACTTCTGAAAATTTCTGCATGGTATAATGTACTATTGATTCATTAGCAATAATGCTTCCTGCGATTGAATATGAAACCATCATGTTCGAATCTTTTTCTTCAATCAATGTTTTACTAAACAATTGTTGACACTCTGGTTTAGCCATGTTCTTAATGGATTCGAATAATTTATTATTATTATTGCTAAAAATATTTTTTCTCAACAACATTATTTCATTCAACTTTTCTGCTGCTTCAAGCTGATTATCTTCGCTAAAATAGTTACGTATTAAACTAGTATCAAGTAGTTGTTCAGTTGCTATACTTGTTCTACTTAGATTTGCCCCGGAAAGGTCAGCATTACTCAAATCCAAATCGCTCATATCAAGTTTGCTTAAATCTTCCCCTGATAGATCGAGGCATCCAGTATCAATATATTTTTGTCGGGCTTCTGATAGGTTGTTTGTATCCAGAAAATATATGGTATTAAGATATCTGGCCCCTGATATGAACTGCGCTTCGCTTAATTGTAATTCTAATGGTTCAGATACGTTTTCTTCACTAATATTTAGTAAGTATGCTCCGTCCGTGTCCTTACTTATACATAATTCATATTCACCTTGTAGCGATTTTTCTGACTTATCAATAGTGAATCTAATAGAAATGCCGGGTTTATCAATAATACTGTTCAGTGTTTTTCGCGGGGACATACCCTCTGAAGCCAAAGAGCTCGCGAGGCTATTGATGACAGACTTAAGTCTCCTCTCACCTGAGTCCTTAATTCCAAAAGTAAAAATGTACTTCAGACACTCGACTACGCCATGCAGTTTAGTTGCTTCTTTGTGCAATGTTTTATCATCTGGGCTCATTGCAGCGCTTACCAGTATATCCATATGTTTTTGTGCTAAAGCATTAATGTTGTCCATTGTCATCGCCTTATTGATTGGTTTATCACTAAGGCGATTCTCTTACTAAGAGACAACGAAAAATATCAAAAATTGCTCCTGTTTAGCATCAATTTATATTGAATGAGCCAATGAATTGGACCCAATATAGATTCAATATCTATATTGGGTTTTGATTCTCAGTACCGAAAAATCGCTATTAGTGCGCACCGCCGCCGCCACTGCCTGCACCGAATGGCGGTTTAGCAAACCACACCAGGCCTAGCAGTACGAGGAAGATCCCAGCAGACATCCAGAAGATTTCGTTAGCAGAAATAATCAGCCCCTGGTTGGTGATTTGCTGCGCCAGCCAGCCGGATGCCTGTTCTTTGGTCATCCCTAATCCCTGCAGCTGGTTATACATAGCCTGTGCATTAGGATTATAAGGGTTTACTGACTCCGTCAGTTGCGCGTGGTGCAGCGACTCACGGCTAGTCCACATCGTTGTGGTGATCGATGTACCAATAGAACCCGCCAGCGTTCGCGTAAAGTTAGACAGGCTTGATGCCGCCGCCATACGTTCAGGCGGTAAACCCGACAGCGTGATGGTGGTCAGTGGCATAAAGAAGCAAGCTACCGCGAACCCCTGAATAAACTGCGGCCAGGCCGATGCGCCAAAATCCATACCGGGTTCGAACGTCCACGCACGCCAGTAGAAACAGACGGCATACATGATGAAGCTGAACGTGACCAGCCAACGTTTTCGGGGCTGTGGTGTATTTCTGTGGCCTCTCCTTCATCACCCTCAGGAAGGCCTTTTCCCTTCTGGTTGGTAACTTCACCAGTTGTCCCATACTTTCAGGATCGCGCATCAGTTCCGGTATACGCCCCGGCGAAGCGCCCTGCAATGTCACCCGTATTCTCATTATCATTCCGCATGATTCTGAAAAGCTCAGCCGGTTTGGCCAGTATCCTTTCAGCTTCCCCGTCTTTTTAATTATCGGATATCTCACCAGATAATAAGTCAGTAACATTCCCCCACAGTCCTGCTCCAAAAGCTCTGGCTTTTTACTTCTCAGAGTCAGCCTACTCAGTTGCATCGTCTGTTTTATCTCTCTGCAATCCAGTTCGATCCCCCTGTGATGGCTGTACAGGTCCGCCATTTCCCCTCCGGGGTAGCGCATGGCGTCTGTCATCGGTGTCAGCAGATGGCAGATGCGTCGCGGTCAGCAGGCGTGCTGTCATCTTATTTCCCTGACCCGGCTACTTTTTTCGTGTCTGCGGGCTGGTTTTCAGCTTCATCAGGTGGTCTCCTTTACCCAGTTTTCACTGCGCTCCTTTTCTGAGAAGGAGCATCTACAGCCGGGATCCCGCCATGTGTCTGGCGGGGATACCTACTTTTTGCACTAATATTATTTATTTATATATTATATTTTTATTTAGTTTATATTTATAATATTTTTTATTGTTATTTAATGGATTAATTGATTCAATGAACACGTTTCCTTTTATTATTTGTTCTTGTTTTTTATTTGTGTTTTTTGCTAGGCGTGATCTTGTTTTTGGTTTTTTGTAATGATATTTTTCTTGAACTTTTTAGATGACTGTTTTTACTTTTGTTTAATATGATCAGGGATGTTGATATATGGAACGTATGAATATTTTGAGGGTTGTCATTTGCGCATGTTTTCTAATGTCAGGTTGTGCCAAAAAAAACATTCCTGATGTTGTAAAAAATCCACCTCAAGGGCAGGTGAGCTGTTATCAAAGTATAACGACACTGAAAGCGTTAGATGAAAAATCTTTCGATATCTATAAAAAACAATTTGATAAAATCAATGACTTATATGCTTTTTACAATAAGCAAAAGTCACAATTGGATAGTGAATCTGCGGAAATCATTAAACTCGAAGTTAATAGCAAGTTAATGGTGGTTTGTTCTCGAGTGCGTAATGCCGTATTTACTGTGATGAATCAACAGGCGAGTGAATTGGGTAAACTATGAGAAAAATATCGCTGATTGCAGCCTCATGTTTACTTATGTTGCTGCCTGATACTGTTTTTTCAGAAGATTTCCTTTCCAAAGAAAACTCTATGCTTTTAGAGAAGTTATCTGAGGATAAGGTTATCAGTAATAGTGGTATTCCCAATAACGTAGTTATTGCAGAACCGACTACACAGATACGCTCGAATGACCTGCAGGGAAAAATTACAGCTCTGGAGAGAGCTAATCGTCTCCGAGAGGCGCAGTATCGTATTGCCCTCGAAAAAAATAAGGAGTTAAAGCGGAAGCTTGAAGCATCCTTTGCTGAAGGTGTCAATTCCCAGGACAAAAAAACAACCAATAAATCCATCGCTGTTAATGTTAAAAGTGAGTTAACTAACCAATCAATAATATTGAATAAAAAGATTGCTGGTCTTGAAAAAGAACTCGCGGATGTGACTAGCCAGAAAGAGAAACTAGAGCAACAGACTACAAGGTTGGCTGTTTTAGAAAAAGAAAAGTATGATTTATCAAAGCAATTAGCGGTATTAGCGGCGAGTTCAATAGAGGTACCTAAGCAAAAAAAATTATTGGAACAGCAGACCAAAAAGCTTAGCTATTTAGAAACGGAAAAAGCAAAACTTTTAAAACAAAAAGTAAGTTCAGAGCAAAAAATAGCTCAATTGGTATTGCTAGAAAAAGATAAAGTTGCACTAGAGAAAGATAAAGCTGATCTGGTTAAGCAGATAGCTGCTCTTACTCAGTCCAGCGAAACAGATGCGGCGAAGCAGAAAGCAGCGCTGGAGAAACAGATAACCCAGATGGCTGCTCTGGAAAAAGAGAAAGCTGATTTGGTTAAGCAGATAGCTGCTCTGAATAAGTCCAGCAGCGCAGAAACTGCGAAGCAGCAGGTTACGTTGGCTAAGACTCTGGCCGGACAGGATAAACTTAGCAGCGCAGATGCGGCGAAGCAGAAAGCGGCGCTGGAGAAACAGACAGCTCAGCTGGCAGCACTGGAAAAAGACAAGGCGGCGCTGGCGAAGCAGATTGCAGACCTGAGTAAATCCAGCAGCGCAGAGGCGGCGAAGCAGAAAGCGGACCTGGAGAAACAGACGGCTCAGCTGACAGCACTGGAAAAAGACAAAACCACGCTGACGAAGCAGATAGCAGATCTGAATAAATCCGGCAGCGCTGACGCGGCGAAACTGGAGAAACAGACGGCTCAGCTGGCAGCACTGGAGAAGGACAAAGCCACGCTGACGAAGCAGATAGCAGATCTGAATAAATCCGGCAGCGCTGATGCAGCGAAACAGAAAGCGGCGCTGGAGAAACAGACGGCTCAGCTGGCGACCCTGGAGAAGGACAAAGCCACGCTGACGAAGCAGATAGCAGATCTGAATAAATCCGGCAGCGCTGATACGGCAAAACTGGAGAAACAGACGGCTCAGCTGGCAGCCCTGGAGAAAGACAAGGCGGCGCTGACGAAGCAGATGACGGAGCTGAATAAGTC
>NZ_JBKGLW010000023.1:0-32219 GCF_046555775.1 Citrobacter sp. U14242 | reverse complement strand
ATACTTTTCAAATTTTGGAGCGGGAAACGAGACTCGAACTCGCGACCCCGACCTTGGCAAGGTCGTGCTCTACCAACTGAGCTATTCCCGCAAACTTGTACTTCTTTTGTTGCTGCCGTAACGTGTAATTCTCTGTCGTTACGGGAGGCGCATTATACGAGAAATCCGTTTAGCTGCAACCCCCCTAAAAGCGATTTTTTCGTTTTTCTGTTCAAATGCTGAATTTATCGGCAAGTCGTTTAATTTAGCGGCAATCCTGCCCCAGTGCAAGCGCACTGGAACGATATTCGCAGGCCGGGCAGAGTACAACCGCCACCCGGTAATCCACAAAATCAAAGCTTAATAAAATGCTCGCGATAGTAAGCCAGCTCCGCAACGGACTCACGAATATCGTCCATTGCCTGGTGCGTACCTTGTTTCTTGAAGCCATCAAGGATCTCTGGTTTCCAGCGACGGGCCAACTCTTTAAGCGTACTGACGTCCAGATAGCGATAATGGAAATAGGCTTCCAGCTCTGGCATATATTTAAACAGGAAACGGCGATCCTGACCGATGCTGTTACCGCAAATGGGTGATTTTCCTTCAGGTACCCACTCTTTTAAAAAGGCCAACGTCGCCAGTTCGGCTTCACGATCGCCCATGGTGCTCGCTTTTACGCGTTCCACCAGCCCACTTCCGGTATGCGTACGTACGTTCCAGTCATCCATTAACGCCAGTTGCTCATCAGACTGATGCACCGCAATTGTCGGTCCTTCAGCCAGGATATTCAGGTTGGCATCAGTCACTAGCGTAGCGATCTCAATAATGCGATCGCGCTCGGGATCCAGACCTGTCATCTCCAGATCGATCCAAATCAGGTTGTTTTCATTGGCACTCATGCTATTTTCCACCCTTCAGACGTCACATTCAGTGTGACTATATTCATCTAAAATTGCGTGTATCATAAATGTTTTGCCCATTATGGGCGACCAGGAGCCAGTCCGATTGAGTAAGAATAAACTCTCCAAAGGCCAACAGCGCCGCGTGAACGCCAATCACCAGCGTCGTCTTAAAACGTCCGCGGAGAAGCCCGACTACGACGACAACCTGTTTGGCGAGACCGCTGAAGGCATCGTTATCAGCCGTTTTGGCATGCATGCCGACGTAGAATCTGCTGACGGTGAAATTCACCGTTGCAACATCCGCCGTACCATTCGTTCGCTGGTTACCGGCGATCGTGTAGTCTGGCGTCCGGGGAAAGCGGCGGCTGAGGGCGTGAATGTTAAAGGGATCGTTGAGGCGGTACATGAGCGTACCTCAGTACTCACTCGCCCGGACTTTTACGACGGGGTAAAACCCATTGCGGCCAACATCGATCAAATCGTGATTGTCTCAGCCATCTTACCTGAGCTGTCACTGAATATTATCGACCGTTATCTGGTAGCTTGTGAAACCTTGCACGTAGAGCCCATCATCGTACTCAACAAAATCGATCTGCTGGACGACGAAGGTATGGCCTTCGTTAACGAACAAATGGACATCTATCGCAACATTGGTTATCGCGTGTTGATGGTCTCAAGCCGCACCAAAGACGGCCTGAAACCGCTTGAAGAAGCGTTGACCGATCGTATTAGTATCTTTGCTGGTCAGTCAGGCGTAGGAAAATCCAGCCTGCTCAATAACCTTCTCGGCCTGCAGGAAGAGATCCTGACCAATGATGTCTCCGACAACTCTGGTCTTGGGCAGCACACCACGACAGCTTCTCGCCTGTACCACTTCCCTCACGGCGGCGATGTCATCGACTCCCCCGGTGTACGTGAGTTTGGGCTGTGGCATCTTGAACCGGAACAAATCACCGATGGCTTTGTCGAATTTCATGACTATTTAGGCCATTGCAAGTACCGCGACTGTAAACATGATGCAGATCCGGGCTGTGCAATTCGTGAAGCTGTCGAAGAAGGGAAAATCGCTGAGATTCGGTTTGAAAATTATCACCGCATCCTGGAAAGCATGGCGCAGGTAAAAACGCGTAAAAACTTTTCTGATACAGACAACTGACAACTAAGCTAAGCATCGCTAGAATCGTCCCCCTTTTTTCAGGATCCGGCCCATATGCCGGATCGGGAACAAATTATGGCCTGGAGGCTACCTTGTTAAACTCATTTAAGCTTTCGCTACAATACATTCTGCCGAAACTATGGCTCACTCGCCTGGCGGGTTGGGGTGCGAGCAAACGTGCAGGATGGTTGACCAAACTGGTCATCGATCTGTTCGTGAAATATTACAAGGTCGATATGAAAGAGGCGCAAAAGCCGGACACCGCCAGCTATCGTACCTTTAACGACTTTTTTGTTCGTCCACTGCGCGAAGATGCACGCCCGATCAATACCGATCCCAATGTACTGGTCATGCCCGCTGACGGCGTGATTAATCAGTTGGGAAATATTGAGGAAGACAAACTGTTACAGGCCAAAGGGCATAGCTACACCCTTGAAGCGCTGCTGGCCGGCAACTACCAGATGGCGGATAAATTCCGTAACGGGACGTTTGTCACGACTTACCTCTCACCGCGTGATTACCACCGCGTCCACATGCCGTGTAACGGTATCCTGCGAGAAATGATGTACGTGCCAGGCGACCTCTTCTCAGTAAACATCCTGACTGCGCAGAACGTACCGAACCTGTTTGCCCGCAACGAACGTATTATTTGTCTGTTTGATACCGAATTTGGTCCAATGGTACAGATTCTGGTTGGTGCAACCATTGTGGGTAGCATTGAAACCGTATGGGCTGGCACCATTACCCCACCGCGTGAAGGCGTGATCAAACGCTGGACATGGCCTGAAGGCGAAAGCGAAGGCTCTGTGGCGCTGCTGAAAGGTCAGGAAATGGGCCGCTTTAAACTCGGTTCAACCGTTATCAACCTGTTTGCACCGGGTAAAGTTAATCTGGTTGCGCAGTTGCAGGATCTGTCGGTAACCAAAATTGGCCAGCCGATGGCCATTTCTACCGAGACTTTCGTGACGCCAGAGGCAGAGCCAGTGCCATTGCCGAAAGAAGAAATCGAAGCAGAACACGACGCCAGCCCGCTGGTTGATGACAAAAAAGACGAAAGTTAACCATAGGAATCGCTGCTGTGCGCCTGATTATCACTTTTCTGATGGCCTGGTGCCTCAGCCAGGGGGCGTACGCTGCGACGGCCCCCGATAGTAAACAACTCACTCAGGAACTGGAGCAGGCAAAGGCGGCGAAACCCGCTCAGCCAGAAACCGTTGAGGCGCTCCAGTCCGCGCTGAATGCTCTCGAGGAGCGGAAAGGCTCCCTTGAGCGAGCTGAACAATATCAGCAGGTTATCGATAACTTCCCCAAGCTGTCCGCCACGTTACGCGCACAGCTAAACAACCTGCGCGACGAACCGCGTAGCGTACCGACCGGCCTCACGACGGATGCTTTAAACCAGGAGATCCTTCAGGTCAGCAGTCAGTTACTGGATAAAAGCCGCCAGGCTCAACAGGAACAGGATCGCGCCCGGGAAATCGCCGACTCGTTAAGCCAGCTTCCTCAGCAACAAACCGATGCTCGCCGCCAGTTAAATGATATTGAGCGGCGCCTTGGTACAACCAACAGTAACTCAGCGCTCAATCAGGCGATGCAGGCGGAATCCGCCAGGCTTAAAGCCCAGGTCGATGAACTGGAACTGGCTCAGCTTTCCGCAAACAACCGCCAGGAACTGGCGCGAATGCGCTCCGAACTGGCAGAAAAACAGAGCCAACAGCTCGACGCTTACCTGCAGGCATTACGCAACCAACTCAACAGCCAGCGCCAGCGTGAAGCCGAACGTGCGCTGGAAAGTACGGAACTGTTGGCAGAAAACAGCGCAGGATTGCCGGAAGGCATCATTGACCAGTTTAAAGTTAACCGTGAGCTGTCTCAGGCACTCAATCAGCAGGCGCAACGTATGGATCTGGTCGCCTCCCAGCAGCGTCAGGCCACCAGCCAAACGTTGCAGGTACGTCAGGCGCTGAATACACTGCGGGAACAGTCACAATGGCTTGGCGTCTCGAATATGCTGGGGGAAGCACTGCGTGCACAAGTTTCTCGCCTGCCAGAAATGCCCAAACCCCAGCAGTTAGATACCGAAATGGCGCAACTGCGCGTACACCGCATGCGCTATGAAGACCTCCTCAACAAGCAGCCGCAATTACGTCAAATTCACCAGGCCGACGGACAACCACTAACCGCTGAGCAGAGCAGCATTCTCAACGCCCAGTTGCGCACTCAGCGTGAACTACTGAACTCTCTGCTGCAGGGTGGCGATACACTGATCCTCGAGCTCACTAAGCTAAAAGTCTCCAATAGCCAACTGGAAGACGCGTTGAAGGAGGTCAACGAGGCGACGCACCGTTATCTGTTCTGGACATCAGACGTCAGCCCCATCTCGCTTTCCTGGCCTGTCGACATTGTTCAGGACCTGCGCCGCCTGATCTCACTCGATACATTTAATCAGCTTGGCAAAGCCACGATCATGATGCTGACCAGCAAGGAAACGCTGCTACCACTGTTCGGTGCACTGGTGCTGGTTGGGTTTAGCCTTTCTTCACGTAAACACTTCACTCGCTTTCTTGAACGCTCGTCAGCGCGTGTTGGTAAAGTGACTCAGGACCACTTCTGGCTCACGATACGCACGGTATTCTGGTCGATACTCGTTGCCTCACCGCTGCCAGTGTTATGGGCAACGCTGGGTTACGGATTACAGGAAGCCTGGCCCTACCCGCTGGCAGTCGCGATAGGAGACGGCGTTACCGCAACGGTACCCATGCTGTGGGCGGTAATGATTTGCGCCACCTTCGCGCGCCCCAACGGTCTGTTCATTGCGCACTTTGGCTGGCCGCGTAACCGTGTCGCGAAGGCCATGCACTATTACCTGATGAGTATCGGGCTGATTGTCCCGCTGATCATGGCGGTGATTATGTTTGATAACCTCAATGACCGGGAATTCTCCGCTTCATTGGGGCGCCTGTGCTTTATCCTGATTTGCGGAGCACTGGCGATCGTAACCCTGAGCCTGAAACGCGCCGGTATACCGCTGTATCTCGACAAAGAAGGCAATGGCGACAACATGGTCAACAGTATGCTGTGGAATATGCTGATGGGTGCACCACTCATTGCTATTCTCGCGGCAGCTGTGGGCTACCTGGCAACATCACAAGCCTTGCTGGCGCGCCTGGAGACGTCGGTAGCAATCTGGTTCTTGTTACTGGTGGTCTATCACGTCATCCGTCGTTGGATGCTCATCCAACGTCGCCGTCTGGCATTCGATCGCGCCAAGCATCGACGTGCTGAAATGCTGGCGCAACGCGCGCGAGGTGAGGAAGAGCCGCCACATTCAACCAGCCTTGAAGGGGCCGTTGATGTTGACGAAAGCGAAGTGGATCTTGATGCGATCAGTGCACAATCGCTGCGCCTGGTGCGTTCTATCCTGATGCTCATCGCCCTGCTTTCGGTTATCGTGCTGTGGTCAGAAATTCACTCCGCTTTCGGCTTCCTGGAAAATATCTCACTATGGGATGTCACCTCCACGGTGCAGGGCGTGGAAAGTTTAGAGCCCATTACACTGGGTGCGGTGTTAATTGCGATTCTGGTGTTTATCATCACGACGCAGTTGGTGCGAAACCTGCCCGCATTGCTGGAACTCGCGTTGCTACAGCACCTGGATTTAACCCCCGGCACCGGTTATGCCATCACCACCATAACCAAATATCTGCTGATGCTGATTGGCGGTTTGGTTGGCTTCTCTATGATTGGTATCGAATGGTCGAAACTGCAATGGCTGGTAGCCGCTCTCGGTGTGGGGCTGGGCTTTGGCTTGCAGGAGATCTTCGCCAACTTTATTTCCGGCCTGATCATCCTGTTTGAAAAACCAATCCGTATTGGCGACACGGTGACAATTCGTGATCTCACCGGTAGCGTGACGAAAATTAATACCCGCGCGACCACCATCAGCGACTGGGACCGCAAAGAGATCATTGTGCCCAACAAAGCGTTCATCACCGAGCAGTTTATCAACTGGTCACTATCTGACTCGGTCACGCGTGTCGTGTTAACTATCCCGGCACCGTCAGAGGCTAACAGTGAGGAGGTCACGCAAATCCTGCTCACTGCCGCCCAGCGCTGCTCACTGGTTATCGACAACCCGGCACCGGAAGTCTTCCTGGTCGACCTGCAGCAGGGAATTCAAATCTTTGAACTGCGTATCTATGCCGCAGAGATGGGGCACCGTATGCCACTGCGCCACGAGATCCACCAACTGATTCTGGCAGGTTTCCGTGAGCACGGTATTGATATGCCATTCCCACCGTTCCAGATGCGTCTGGAAAGTCTGGGGGGTAAGCAAACGGGAAGAACGTTAAACTCTGCGGGCAGAGGCCGTCGTCCGGCGGGAAGTTTGTAAACGAGAGTGATACCGGATGGTGGCGTTATCGCGCCTCATCCGGCAAGAAAAATTACTCCACAGCCCACTCAGGCTCATTGACCGCGCGGCAGCTGTAGTTCTGATAAATCGCCATCGCCAGCAACGAGAAGAATATCGGACCACCAATCATCCACAGCGCGCTGTTCCAGTCTCCGGCCTCAATCACTGGCTGGATGATGGTGAATACGTTGGCGAACGTCACCACCAGCACCACTACGCCTGTAGCCAGTAGCGTTGCGGTCCGGGTTTTAAATATCACAAACGGTCTTTCCAGGCCGACGCAAGATTTAAAGAATGGGAATGCCAGCGCCAGGAACAGATACGGCAACGTCATCGATACGTTCGCCATCAGCGTCAGTTTGTTATAAAACGCGGAAGCCGTATCACCGCCGAACGAAACCAACAGAATAAACAGACTCACCAGCAGGCACTGCATCCACATTGCTGTTGTTGGCATGCCCATCGCATTCAGTTTTGTCATCGGTGCCGGCCACAGCGCTTTTGGTGTTCCCTGAATAATCGCTTTCAGCGGCGAGTAGCTAAGGGTAAAAAAAGCACCGGTATAGGCAAGGAACATGGAAAGCCCGGTAATACGCGCGAACCATACCCCCATTGTCATTGCCGTCTCTGGGGAAAGGTGCAGCGCATTACCCAATGTCATCCCAAGACTTTTCATCAGGATATAAGTAATATTACCAAGGTTAACGGAACCATTACTTAATACCTGCTGCCAGTTGGTGCTAACACCCCACAAAAATATGGCCAGCGAATACCCCACTGAAATGACGATAGCGGCAAAGACAATGCCTTTCGCAAAGTTCTTTTCGGGTTTATCCGTTTTATCGACCAGTCCCCCCACGGCTTCAATTCCACCATAAGCAAAAATGGCAAATACCACGAATGACAACATAGCCAGGCCGGATTGATACCCTGGATTGGGTGAAGAGGTAAAATTAATATCCTGTGCAAAGTGGCCACCTGTTAATAACAAAATAGTGACACTCACTAACAACAGAACTAAATTAAGACACATTACAGCAATTCCGCCTACAGCCGTAATACGTGCAATCTTATTAATACCACGAGAAGCAACACAGGTGACTACCACCATCCAGCCGACCGCGAGCAGTCCGACAACCTGGGTTGGTTCAAGCCCGGCGATACCCCAATGCTGCGTCATGTCTGCGCCGAATAAGAAGGTGGAGAACGGCACCCATACTTTTGCCGCTGTGCTAACCATCCATATCACGTAGGAGGAGAACCACATAAATGTACCGATAAACGCGTAGCGTGGTCCAACGCTATTATTCATCCACGAATATATTCCACCTTCTTCTTTCCGATAAGCGGAACCCATTTCTGCCATCATTAAGGCGAATGGAATAAAGAATAATAATGCAGAAAATATATACCAGGGAATCGCACTATATCCCATTAAATAAAATGCAGAGGGACTATTTGCAAATCCGAAAACCGACGTAAATATCATAAGGATGAGACCTGACAGGCTCATCTTCTTTATTGTTTGGGTCATTCAACCATCCCTTACTCTGGCAAGCGTTTAGCAAACGCCGCTCACCGATTGGCACCGCCCTCTTTGCAGAGTTCAGCAATTAAAAATCAACACAGAATTGATACCTAAACGATACCAGATATCCAGAGGTAAATTGTGGCTATTAGAGGAGAAGTGAAAAAATGTGCTACATAGTGGCGGTTTTACCGCCACTTTGCATTGTGAAGGGATAACACGTTATGCGCGATCGACGGTAAAGGCGATAACGTCAGCCAGGCTATCAGCGCCCAGCGCCAGCATCACCAGACGATCAACACCCAGCGCCACACCAGAGCAATCCGGCATCCCAACCTTCAACGCTTCAAGCAAGTTGTTGTCAATTGGCTGTTGCGGCAGACCACGCGCAGCACGTTTACGATTATCCTGCTCGAACCGTTGTTGCTGTTCACGCGCATCGGTCAACTCATGGAAACCATTCGCCAGCTCAATACCTTTGTAATAAACCTCAAATCGCTCTGCGACCCGATGATCTTCGGTACTGATTTGTGCCAGTGACGCCTGGCTGGCCGGGAAATGGTACACAAACGTCGGTTTGTCTTTGCCAATATGCGGCTCAACACCCATTGTAAACAGCAGTTGCAGCAAGGTATCCCGGTCTTCTTCAGTATCCGCGATATTGCTGAGATCCAGCTTCGCCGCTACTTCTCGCAGTTGGGTTTTATCCGCAGACAGCGGATCAATCTCCAGATAACGTTGGAAAGCTTGCTGGTAAGAAAGACTTTCCGCAGGTGAACAGTCCAGCACTTGCTGGAGCAAATCGTCCACTTCGTTCATCAGACGATACATGTCGTAATGGGGACGGTACCACTCGAGCATGGTGAACTCAGGGTTATGATGACGACCCATCTCTTCGTTACGAAAGCTGCGGCACAGCTGGTATACCGGACCACACCCTGCCACCAACAGGCGCTTCATATGGTATTCCGGGCTGGTCATTAAATAGAGGTTCATCCCCTGGGAATGACCAGGGCCAACGAAACGCGTTTCGAACGGGAACAGATGAATGTCCGTTACCGTCGCCTGACTCATGCAAGGTGTCTCAACCTCAAGCACTCCACGATCGGCAAAAAAGCGGCGAATCTCCGCTATAATTGCTGCACGTTTTAACAGATTGGGGATGGACGCGCTCGGCTGCCAGGTTGCCGTTTCGCTCATGGTTGTTTCTCCGATTTCAGACAAGGGCACGAAGTCTACTCGTATCGCGCTAGCGAGACAAATTTCACGCGGGAATAATAAACACTGGCTGGCGGGTAAAAAAAGCAACATTGGGTGGTTTAGTAATTAAATTAATCAAATTCAATGATAATTCAGCCCTCTGATACGCTAAAAAAATCGAACACGTCAAATTTCCCTCACATCCCTAAGACTATACTATTGTACCTATAAAGGAGCAGTGGAAACGCGTTCATAACCTGTTTGAATCCGATTAAGCATCTGAATTCGGACGGGGATGAAATAACAACAATCTGGAGGAATGTCGTGCAAACCTTTCAAGCCGATCTTGCCATTATAGGCGCCGGTGGCGCGGGATTACGTGCTGCAATTGCTGCCGCACAAGCAAATCCCAACGCTAAAATCGCACTGATCTCAAAAGTGTACCCAATGCGCAGCCATACCGTTGCTGCCGAAGGCGGCTCTGCTGCTGTCGCGCAGGATCATGACAGCTTTGACTACCATTTTCACGATACGGTAGCAGGCGGAGACTGGCTGTGTGAGCAGGATGTCGTGGATTACTTTGTCCACCACTGCCCAACTGAAATGACACAACTGGAACAATGGGGCTGCCCATGGAGCCGCCGTGAAGACGGTAGCGTCAACGTACGTCGCTTCGGCGGCATGAAAATCGAGCGTACCTGGTTTGCCGCGGATAAAACCGGCTTCCACATGCTGCATACGCTGTTCCAAACGTCTTTGCAGTTCCCGCAGATTCAGCGCTTTGATGAACACTTCGTTCTGGATATCCTGGTTGACGACGGTCATGCTCGCGGCCTGGTCGCCATGAACATGATGGAAGGCACCCTGGTACAAATCCGTGCTAACGCAGTCGTGATGGCAACGGGCGGCGCTGGTCGTGTTTACCGTTACAACACCAACGGCGGCATCGTAACCGGCGACGGTATGGGCATGGCGCTGAGCCACGGCGTTCCGCTGCGTGATATGGAATTCGTTCAGTATCACCCAACCGGTCTGCCTGGTTCTGGTATCCTGATGACTGAAGGCTGCCGTGGTGAAGGCGGTATTCTGGTCAACAAAAATGGCTACCGCTATCTGCAGGACTACGGCATGGGTCCAGAAACTCCGCTGGGTGAGCCGAAAAACAAATACATGGAACTCGGTCCGCGTGACAAAGTTTCTCAGGCTTTCTGGCACGAATGGCGTAAAGGCAACACCATCTCCACCCCACGTGGCGATGTCGTTCACCTCGACCTGCGTCACCTCGGCGAGAAAAAACTGCTCGAACGTTTACCGTTCATCTGCGAACTGGCGAAAGCCTACGTGGGTGTCGATCCGGTTAAAGAACCGATCCCGGTACGCCCGACCGCACACTACACCATGGGCGGTATCGAAACCGATCAGCACTGCGAAACCCGTATTAAAGGTCTGTTCGCGGTTGGTGAATGTTCCTCTGTTGGTCTGCACGGAGCTAACCGTCTGGGCTCCAACTCTCTGGCGGAACTGGTGGTCTTTGGCCGTATGGCAGGTGAGCAGGCTGCAGAACGTGCTGCAACGGCTGGCGCTGCAAACAGTGCCGCGCTCGATGCACAGGTTGCTGGCGTTGAAAAACGTCTGAAAGATCTGGTTAACCAGGAAGGTAACGAAAACTGGTCTAAGATTCGCGACGAAATGGGTCTGTCTATGGAAGAAGGTTGCGGTATCTACCGTACACCGGAACTCATGCAGAAAACCGTTGATAAGCTGGCTGAGCTGCAGGAGCGCTTCAAGCGCGTACGTATCACTGATACCTCCAGCGTCTTTAACACCGACCTGCTGTACACCATTGAACTGGGTCACGGCCTGAATGTTGCCGAATGTATGGCACACTCCGCGCTGGCACGTAAAGAATCCCGCGGCGCGCACCAGCGTCTGGATGAAGGCTGCACCGAGCGTGACGACGTTAACTTCCTCAAACATACCCTCGCCTTCCGCGATGCTGACGGCACGACTCGCCTGGAATACAGCGACGTGAAAATCACCACTCTGCCACCAGCTAAACGTGTATACGGTGGCGAAGCGGAAGCAGCCGATAAGAAGGAGAAGGCGAATGGCTGAGATGAAAAACCTGAAAGTTGAGGTGGTGCGCTATAACCCGGAAACCGATACCGCGCCGCACAGTGCTTTCTATGAAGTTCCTTATGATGAAACCACGTCTCTGCTGGATGCGTTGGGCTACATCAAAGATAACCTGGCCCCGGACCTGAGCTATCGCTGGTCCTGCCGTATGGCAATCTGCGGCTCTTGCGGCATGATGGTCAACAACGTGCCGAAACTGGCGTGCAAAACCTTCCTGCGTGATTATACCAACGGTATGAAGGTTGAAGCGCTGGGCAACTTCCCGATTGAGCGCGATCTGGTCGTCGATATGACGCACTTTATCGAAAGTCTGGAAGCGATCAAGCCGTACATCATTGGCAACCCGCGTACTCCGGATCAGGGTCCAAACACCCAGACTCCGGCGCAAATGGCGAAGTATCATCAGTTCTCCGGTTGCATCAACTGTGGTCTGTGCTACGCCGCGTGCCCGCAGTTCGGCCTGAACCCTGAGTTCATTGGACCGGCTGCAATTACGCTGGCGCATCGTTACAACGAAGATAGCCGCGACCACGGTAAGAAGGAGCGTATGGCTCAGTTGAACAGCCCGAACGGCGTCTGGACCTGTACTTTCGTGGGTTACTGCTCCGAAGTCTGCCCGAAACACGTCGATCCGGCTGCGGCCATTCAGCAGGGTAAAGTTGAAAGTTCAAAAGACTTTCTTATCGCTACCCTGAAACCACGCTAAGGAGTGCATGATGACGACTAAACGCAAACCCTATGTGCGGCCGATGACGTCCACCTGGTGGAAAAAGCTGCCATTTTATCGCTTTTACATGCTGCGCGAAGGCACGGCAGTTCCGGCAGTCTGGTTCAGTATTGAACTGATTTTCGGCCTGTTTGCTCTGAAGCATGGTGCTGAGTCCTGGATGGGCTTTGTCGGCTTTTTGCAAAACCCGGTGGTGGTGATCCTCAACCTGGTTGTTCTGGCTGCAGCACTGCTGCATACCAAAACCTGGTTTGAACTGGCGCCGAAAGCCGCCAACATCATCGTAAAAGACGAAAAAATGGGGCCAGAGCCGATCATCAAAGGTCTCTGGGTAGTTACTGCGGTTGTGACCGTAGTCATACTGTATGTAGCCCTGTACTGGTAAGGAGTCCGGGATGATTAATCCAAATCCAAAACGCTCTGACGAACCTGTATTCTGGGGTCTGTTTGGTGCAGGTGGTATGTGGGGCGCAATCATTGCGCCGGTAGTGGTTCTGCTGGTTGGTATTATGCTGCCGCTGGGTCTGTTCCCGGGCGATGCGCTGAGCTATGAGCGCATTATGGCATTTGCCCAGAGCTTCATCGGACGCGCATTTCTGTTCCTGATGATCGTTCTGCCGCTGTGGTGTGGTTTACACCGTATGCACCACGCGATGCATGACCTGAAAATCCACGTGCCTGCTGGCAAATGGGTATTCTACGGTCTGGCTGCTATCCTGACCGTTGTAACAGCGATTGGCATTCTGACTATCTAATCGCAGTTGTTACCTATTGGGCCCGCCACTGGCGGGCCTTTTTATTTGTGCACAACGCCGATCAACCAGCGGGAAAACTCACGCATTGCAGGCGTCTCCGGGCGGGATTGCAAACGCGTAATCCAGTAACTGCCCAAATCAATCTGCGTTAAAAACGGTTGCACGATACGCTCACTGTTCAGCAAATGCGTGAACATTCTGACGGGAGCAATAGCCACCCCCAGCCCTGCTTGCGCCGCTTCAAGCATCGTGACGGACGAGTCAAACACAACCACATTGTGCGTTGGTGAAGGGGGAGCCTCTCCGGCCGCCTGCATCCACAGCGCCCATTCATCACGACGATACGATCGTAATAGCGGAAATTTCAGGATATCTGCAGGAGCCTGAATCTGAGAGGCCAGGTCTGGTGAACAAAGCGGAGACATCAGCGCGCTACATAAATATTGCGCATCGGTATCGTGCCAGGCTCCACCACCATAGCGAATGGTATAATCCAGCCCCTCTGCAGCAGGATCAACACGGTTATTATGCGTGGAAAGCTGTAAATCGATATGCGGAAAACCCCGTTTAAAATCGCGTAGTAGTGGGAAAAGACAACCCACCGCAAAAGTGCCCACCACACCAATTTTCAGTTTTTCCTGAGCCTGGTTACTGGCAAAACGGTCTAACATCGCCGCCATACGATCGAAGGAATCATTAAGTACAGGTAACAGACTTTCACCTTCTGTCGTGAGCATCAGGCCCCGTGAAACGCGAATAAAGAGCTGACAATTCAGCTGTTGCTCCAACGCTTTCACATGCTGGCTGATGGCAGAATGCGTGACATTCAGCTCAATTGCTGCGCGGGTAAAGCTGAGATGCCTTGCGGCCGCTTCAAAAGCCCGCAGAGAATTAAGTGGGATATAGCTACGCGTCATCATCTTGCCTGTTAGAAAAACTTATATCTGCTGCTAAATTTAACCGTTTGTCAACACAGTGCAAATCAAACAAACTGGTCGCGTCTGATGGGCCCGGACACCCTTTCGCTTTTTATTACGGAAATGATTTCATGATGAAAAAATCGTTATGCTGCGCGCTGCTGCTGGCCGCCTCTTTCTCAACGTTTGCCGCCTCAAAGACAGAACAACACATTGCCGATATCGTTAACCGCACTATCACACCGCTAATGAAAGAACAGGCCATTCCGGGTATGGCCGTGGCCGTTATCTACCAGGGAAAACCGTATTATTTTACCTGGGGTAAAGCTGATATCGCCAATAATCGCCCGGTCACACAGAATACGTTGTTCGAGCTCGGTTCAGTCAGTAAGACCTTCAATGGCGTGCTGGGCGGCGATGCGATCGCCCGCGGCGAAATCAAACTCAGCGATCCGGTCACCCAGTACTGGCCGGAACTGACAGGAAAACAGTGGCAAGGTATCAGCCTGCTGCACTTAGCCACCTATACGGCGGGTGGTCTGCCGCTTCAGATACCCGACGACGTTACTGATAAAGCCGCATTGTTGCACTTTTATCAAAACTGGCAACCTCAGTGGGCCCCGGGCGCTAAACGTCTCTATGCTAACTCCAGCATTGGTCTGTTTGGCGCACTGGCGGTGAAACCCTCTGGAATGAGTTACGAAGAGGCGATGACCAGACGCGTCCTGCAGCCATTAAAACTCTCACACACCTGGATTACCGTTCCGCAGAACGAGCAACAGGATTATGCCTGGGGCTATCGCGATGGCAAGCCCGTACATGTTTCACCAGGTCAACTTGATGCTGAAGCGTATGGTGTGAAATCCGGCATTATGGATATGGCACGCTGGGTTCAGGCCAATATGGACGCCAGCCACGTGCAGGAGAAAACCCTACAGCAGGGCATCGGGCTCGCACAGTCACGTTACTGGCGCGTTGGTGAGATGTACCAGGGCTTAGGCTGGGAAATGCTGAACTGGCCGGTAAAAGCAGACACTGTTATCAACGGCAGCGACAGTAAAATCGCTCTGGCGGCGCTTCCGGCCGTTGAGGTAAACCCACCAGCCCCCGCAGTAAAAGCCTCCTGGGTACATAAAACAGGTTCGACTGGCGGATTTGGTAGTTATGTCGCTTTTATTCCGGAGAAAAATCTTGGCATCGTGATGCTGGCAAATAAAAGCTACCCGAATCCTGCTCGCGTCGACGCGGCCTGGCGCATCCTTGAAAAACTGCAGTAACCGACGTTGAGGTCCGATCCGTCGGGCCTCCTTTCTTCCACTTATTTTCCTGCTGTCATCTACACTTAACAAAAATACAGCAAGGAATATCCCATGCGCATTCTGCCTGTCGTTGCTGCAGTCACGGCTGCATTTCTGGTAGTGGCTTGCAGTTCACCTACGCCGCCCAAAGGCGTTACTGTTGTAAACAACTTTGATGCTAAACGTTATCTTGGCACCTGGTATGAGATCGCGCGGTTCGACCACCGCTTTGAACGTGGGTTGGATAAAGTTACTGCAACCTATAGCTTGCGCGATGACGGTGGGATCAATGTCATCAACAAAGGCTACAACCCGGACCGAGGCATGTGGCAAAAAACGCAAGGCAAAGCCTATTTCACCGGCGATCCTGGACGGGCTGCTCTTAAGGTCTCGTTCTTCGGTCCCTTCTATGGTGGGTATAACGTGATTGCTCTCGACCGGGAGTATCGCCATGCGCTGGTCTGTGGCCCGGATCGTGACTATCTGTGGATCCTCTCTCGCACCCCAACGATTTCAGATGAGATGAAACAGCAGATGCTGGCAGTCGCGACCCGGGAAGGGTTTGAAGTGAACAAGTTGATTTGGGTAAAACAGCCAGGCGCTTAGTGGGTGCTGAGCTTCAGGCCAATAATGCCGGCAACAATCAACCCCAGACTGAGCAGACGCGCCGGGCTGGCTGATTCGCCCAGTAGCAGAATGCCGGTAATGGCGGCTCCTACCGCGCCAATCCCGGTCCAGACGGCATAAGCCGTACCAACCGGCAGCGTTCTCATCGCCCAGGAAAGCATAGCGATACTGACGATCATCGCCGCAATGGTGATAATACTTGGCGTTAAACGGGTAAAACCGTGGGTATATTTCAGACCAATCGCCCAGACAACTTCAAGCAGGCCCGCGATAAGTAAAACGATCCAGGACATAACAGGCTCCAGAACACTATGGGGCCGTCCCCGGGTGAAAGATGCGTTTGCAGGTCGTCCCACAAAGCGGATGTATAAAATGGCATTTTTGCCCGGGAGAAAATGAATTTCAACCTTTTTATTCATTGCTTACTTAAAGCAAGAATTAAGCCCAATTAGAGGCGTAGTTCCCGCATTTGGCTCACATTGGACTTCTCTATGATGAAGAGCTTTCTGAACTCAGGAAGCCGTTTGATCCTCTTCTGAATGCGAAAGGTTTATGCTTAAAATTTTAGTGATTGACCGGTGCCACTTCACCCGCACAGGGATAGAGGCCTTGCTTAATCATTCTGGTATGTTCAACTCTTCATTTCTGGTGTCAGGGATTAATAATCTGATGTTGGCTAAAGAGCATATTTTGCAGTGGAAGCCACATCTGGTAATCGCAGATTTATGTAGTTTTCTCAGCGATATTCACTCCAGCCCCCCTATCGCACCATTTTTTATGAGCTGTGGCGCCATCCCTCTGATTTTACTACAATCAGGCGGCCGATCGCATAACCCAATCGGTCCCCCTCACTCTGCCGTTCACTCGACATTGTCCAAACATAGTACACTGCATGATCTTTCGCGCACGATCCAGGATGCGCTACAGATCCGCCCCGTTTTAGATACACCTAAAAATGCCACACCGCTGCTTACGCCACAGGAAGAGAAGGTACTGTCGTTGTGGATGGATGGCGTTGATAACAATGCAATAGCCGCCGCGCTCTGCATTCATGGTAAAACGGTGTACACCTATAAGCGAAATATCCGTATGAAGCTACACCTTGGGAACCGCTTTTCACCGTTTCTCTCTCTACCTGAGAAGATGAATTAACGGTACGACTGTGCGTCGTACCGTTAATAGTTATTGCTGAGCCTTTGTCGCTGCACCAGAAATGGCACTACCGCCCTCAGAAATATCCTGACCTACGCCTCGCGTCGTATTACACGCCGTTAATACGGAAGAAAGTACCAACACAGAAAAGATCGCAGCAATTGTCTTCTTAACCATAACGTCTTCCTTTTCCAGCCAATATTGTTTGTGTATAGCTACTTAATAATAGACAAGATCCGGGAGGGTGACGGATAAACGAGCGTTTTTAAGACAATATGAGGGGACTAACTGGCGGCGTGAGAAATTGAATTACCAAGATGTTTGATATCTTCACCGAAGCCGCGTGCCGTATTACAGCCCGCCAGAAGGGTGCTGGTGAAAAGGATAAGCATTACAAGACCGAGAAGACGTTTCATCATTCCTGCCCTGGAAAAGTATGGCGCAGCAATCTGCACCAACATCTTAAAAATACGCAAAATCATTCAGGCCGCCTGATGCAGCCTGAAAGATGAAGAATATTACTTCACGCGGGATACGTATTCGCCAGAGCGGGTATCCACTTTGATGACTTCGCCGATCTGTACGAACAGCGGAACTTTAACCACTGCACCGGTGGACAGCGTCGCTGGTTTACCACCAGTACCTGCAGTGTCACCTTTCAGACCTGGGTCAGTTTCAATGATTTCCAGCTCAACGAAGTTCGGCGGGGTCACGGAGATAGGCTGACCATTCCACAGGGTCACGATGCACTCAGCCTGATCCAGCAGCCATTTAGCGCTATCACCTACCGCTTTCGCGTCAGCAGCAAGCTGTTCGAAAGTAGAGTTGTTCATGAAATGGTAGAACTCACCGTCGTTGTACAGGTAAGTCAGGTTCATATCTACAACGTCTGCGCCTTCTGCGGAGTCGGTAGATTTGAAGGTTTTCTCTACACGAGTACCGGTCAGCAGGCGGCGCAGCTTAACGCGTGCAAATGCCTGGCCTTTACCCGGTTTAACGAATTCACTGGCTTCAACCGCATAAGGTTCGCCATCCATCATGATTTTAAGACCGGCACGAAAATCGTTGCTATAGTAAGTCGCCATAAGGCCCTCTGAAATTGTTAACTGGTAGCTAAGCCACAAAATGGCGCATATTGTAACCCTAAACACCCCATCCAGAGAAGATTGGTTAGTACAACTTGCCGATGTTCTCACCGATCCGGATGAACTATTACGTCTTTTGAATATAGACGCTGATGAAAATTTGCTCGCTGGTCGTGAGGCAAAACGTCTTTTTGCCCTTCGCGTACCGCGATCGTTTATCGCACGCATGGAGAAAGGCAACCCCAACGATCCGCTACTGCGTCAGGTGCTTACCTTGCAGGATGAATTCGTTGCCGCCCCCGGATTCTCTACGGATCCACTGGAAGAGCAGCACAGCGTCGTTCCTGGATTGCTGCATAAATATCGCAACCGGGCGTTGCTGCTGGTAAAAGGCGGATGTGCGGTAAACTGCCGCTATTGCTTCCGTCGCCACTTCCCGTATGCCGAGAACCAGGGGAATAAACGTAACTGGCAGGTTGCGTTAGATTACATCGCCGCGCACCCTGAGCTGGATGAGATTATTTTCTCCGGTGGCGATCCCCTCATGGCTAAGGATCACGAGCTTGACTGGTTACTCACGCAACTGGAGGCCATTTCACACATTAAGCGTCTGCGAATTCACAGCCGCTTGCCAATTGTGATCCCGGCTCGCATTACCGAAGGGTTAGTCGATCGTTTTGCGCGGTCTTCTCTGCAAATTCTGCTGGTGAATCACATTAACCACGCGAACGAAATTGATGAGACATTTCGTCAGGCGATGGCAAGCTTGCGTAAAGCGGGCGTCACATTGCTTAACCAAAGCGTCCTGCTGCGTGGCGTGAACGACAACGCGCAAACGCTGGCAAACCTGAGCAATGCACTGTTTGATGCAGGCGTGATGCCCTATTACCTGCATGTTTTGGATAAAGTGCAGGGAGCCGCTCACTTTATGGTGAGTGACGATGAAGCGCGGAAAATCATGCGAGAGCTGCTGACGCATGTTTCAGGCTATATGGTCCCAAAACTGGCGCGCGAAATTGGCGGTGAGCCAAGTAAAACGCCGTTAGATTTGCAATTACGACAGCAGTAACCTCTGTGAGTGCCCTGTTCAGGGACACTCCGTGCTGTGCTTATCAGGCCTACGTTTACTGATACCTGTAGGCCGGATAAGACATGTCAGCCTCGCCAGCCGGCATCAACAGCGTCTATCAGTTAGGGCACTTATAAACCTGACCATTCATCTCGCTGGCGGTCGGGACAAAACTGGAGAGCATTCCCTGAGATGGGCTGCTGACGCCATAAATCACGTTACCGCCCATTGCAGCGGCCTGGTTACGCAGATCGTTCGCCGCGCCACGCATAGAGCCACCTTCTTCGCCATGCTGGCCAGAAAGCCAGTTGCTCTGTTTACCGGTCGCAGTGCCGATCAGTTGACACTCAGCGCCAGGCTTATCTTCAACAAAGCGAACGCTTTGTCCGGCTGAACTCAATTCGTTGCTGGAGCTACAACCCGCCATCAGTAGCGCGGCACCAACGATCCCTGCTAAATATTTCACGTGCATGTTATTCCCCATAATCAATGAGCTGGACCTTATGTCCGTAGCTGAATCATATACTAAAAAGATGACCAAAAGAAAAACCCCCGGACATTTCTGCCCGGGGGTTTCTCAATTCTGGGAAATGAGCACCCAAATCATTCTGGTTGCAGGAAGGCGGCCAGTTTGTTAATCCCCAGGAGCTTACTCAAGTAAGTGACTGGGGTTAGCAAACGCAGCCAACGCATCTGCAGCCTGAAGGATGCAGGGTGTGGGCAATTACATCATGCCGCCCATTCCACCCATGCCACCCATACCGGCAGCACCTAAGTCAGGCGCATCGCCTTTCGGCAGGTCGGTAACCATGCACTCGGTGGTGATCATCAGGCCCGCAACAGAAGCCGCGTACTGCAGAGCAGAACGGGTTACTTTGGTCGGATCCAGGATACCCATATCGATCATGTTGCCGTATTCTTCAGTTGCAGCGTTGTAACCGTAGTTACCGTCGCCCGCTTTCACGGTGTTAGCAACAACAGACGGCTCTTCGCCGCAGTTCAGAACGATTTGACGCAGCGGAGATTCCATTGCGCGCAGCGCAACTTTGATACCCACGTTCTGGTCTTCGTTCTGACCTTTCAGGCCAGCAATTTTAGATGCTACGCGGATCAGCGCTACACCACCACCAGCAACCACGCCTTCTTCTACTGCAGCACGGGTCGCGTGCAGAGCATCTTCAACGCGAGCTTTCTTCTCTTTCATTTCAACTTCGGTTGCAGCACCGACTTTGATCACAGCAACACCGCCAGCCAGTTTCGCTACGCGCTCCTGCAGTTTTTCACGGTCGTAATCAGAAGTTGCTTCTTCGATCTGCTGACGAATCTGAGTCACACGACCCTGGATTGCCGCTTCTTCACCCACGCCATCGATGATGGTGGTGGTGTCTTTGTTGATAACAACACGTTTTGCCTGACCCAGATCTTCCAGGGTCGCTTTTTCCAGCTCCATACCGATCTCTTCAGAGATGACGGTACCGCCAGTCAGGGTTGCGATATCCTGCAGCATTGCTTTGCGACGGTCGCCGAAGCCAGGTGCTTTAACTGCAGCCACTTTAACGATACCACGCATGGTGTTAACAACCAGAGTAGCCAGCGCTTCGCCTTCAACATCTTCAGCGATGATCAGCAGCGGTTTGCCTGCTTTCGCAACGGCTTCCAGAACCGGCAGCATTTCGCGGATGTTGGAGATTTTCTTGTCAGCCAGCAGGATGAACGGCGTTTCCAGTTCTACTGCGCCCGTTTCCGGCTTGTTGATGAAGTAAGGAGACAGGTAACCGCGGTCAAACTGCATACCTTCAACCACGTCCAGTTCGTCCTGCAGACCGGTACCGTCTTCAACAGTGATCACGCCTTCTTTACCGACTTTGTCCATCGCTTCAGCGATCAGTTTACCTACGGTTTCGTCGGAGTTAGCGGAGATGGTACCAACCTGAGCAATCGCTTTAGAGTCGGAGCACGGTACGGACAGTGCTTTCAGTTCTTCAACAGCAGCAGCGACAGCTTTGTCGATACCACGTTTCAGATCCATCGGGTTCATACCCGCTGCAACAGCTTTCAGGCCTTCAGTAATGATAGACTGAGCCAGGACGGTTGCGGTGGTGGTACCGTCGCCTGCAGCGTCGTTCGCTTTAGAGGCAACTTCTTTCACCATCTGCGCGCCCATGTTTTCGAACTTGTCTTCCAGCTCGATTTCACGTGCAACAGAAACACCATCTTTAGTGATGGTCGGTGCGCCGAAAGATTTATCCAGAACTACGTTACGGCCTTTTGGACCGAGGGTAACTTTCACTGCATCTGCCAGTACATTCACGCCGCGCAGCATTTTCACACGAGCGTCGTTACCGAATTTTACGTCTTTAGCTGCCATTTTCTCTTTCCCTTAAATTCGTATGTTCAGTGTCGTTCGCGGATTAGGCTTCAACAATTGCCAGGATGTCGCTTTCAGACATGATCAACACTTCTTCATTGTCGATCTTCTCAGATTTAACACCGTAGCCATCGTTGAAAATGACGATATCGCCGACTTTCACGTCCAGCGGCTGTACAGAACCGTTGTCCAGGATGCGACCCTTACCGACAGCGATGATTTCGCCACGAGTTGATTTACCTGCTGCGGAACCGGTCAGTACGATGCCACCAGCAGATTTGGATTCAACTTCTTTACGTTTGACGATCACACGATCATGTAACGGACGAATACTCATTGATAGCTCTCCTTTGAGAAAGTCTTTATCAGTTATGGGTGACGCCGGCCCGTAAACGGTATCCCGGCTAGTGACCAGAGAGATGGGGATGGGCTTTTGTGCCTTCAAGGGGGCAAGCGAAAAAAAATTTTTATCAGCAGAAAATCCCGTCAAAACACCGACTCACCTCACATTTCATAACGATTTCAGCCGCGTCGTCATAAGCAAATCCTCTTGTGATACCATCGAAAATCTGTGCTGTAGCCCGGTACATGGGCATAACCGGATAACAACTTATGAGCGGACTAAAACAAGAGCTGGGACTGGCTCAGGGCGTTGGCCTGTTGTCGACATCATTGTTAGGTACAGGCGTTTTCGCCGTCCCCGCACTGGCCGCGCTGGTTGCTGGCAACAACAGCCTGTGGGCATGGCCAGTGCTGATCGTTTTAGTCTTTCCGGTGGCGATTGTCTTTGCCGCACTCGGTCGCCATTTTCCCAGCGCAGGCGGCGTGGCGCATTTTGTCGGCATGGCCTTTGGCTCAAGACTTGAGCGCGTTACCGGATGGCTTTTTTTATCGGTAATTCCAGTGGGGTTACCTGCGGCATTGCACATCGCCGCAGGATTTGGCCAGGCAATGTTTGGCTGGCATGGTTGGCAGCTTCTGTTGGCAGAGCTCGGCACGCTGGTATTGGTCTGGTACATCGGTTCGCGAGGTGCCAGCTCCAGCGCTAACCTGCAAACGGTGATTGCCGGACTGATCGTAGCGCTGGTTGTCGCCATCTGGTGGGCTGGCGAGTTGAAACCGAGTGAGATCCCCTTTCCTGCCATCGACAAGATTGAGTTTCCCGGGCTTTTTGCCGCGCTGTCGGTGATGTTCTGGTGCTTTGTTGGCCTTGAAGCGTTCGCACACCTGGCCTCTGAATTCAAAAATCCGGAACGGGATTTCCCGCGCGCCCTGATGATTGGCCTGCTACTGGCCGGTTCCGTGTACTGGGCATGTACCGTCGTTGTACTACATTTTGATGCCTACGGTGAGCAGATGGCGGCGGCGGCATCGCTGCCTGAAATCGTCGTCCAACTGTTTGGCGTTCAGGCCCTGTGGGTTGCCTGCATCATTGGTTATCTGGCCTGCTTTGCCAGCCTGAACATTTATATCCAAAGTTTCGCCCGTCTGGTGTGGTCGCAAGCACAATATAAACCTGAGAGCTATCTGGCTCGCCTGTCCCCTCGCCATCTCCCGAGCAATGCGCTAAACGCGGTATTGGGTTGTTGCGTCGTCAGCACCTTGTGCATCTATATGCTGCAAATCAATCTCGACGCGTTAATCGTCTACGCTAACGGCATCTTTATTATGATTTATCTGCTATGCATGCTGGCAGGGTGTCGATTGCTAAAAGGGCACTATCGCGTGCTGGCGATAGTGGGGGGGCTGCTGTGCCTACTGCTGCTGGCGATGGTCGGCTGGAAGAGTCTGTATGCGCTGATTATGCTGGCGGGGTTATGGCTGTTTTTACCGAACCGGAAAATGGCGGAGGCCAGATAATCAGTAAAAAAGCCCGGTGTCGCGAACGCTTACCGGGCCTACCGGGTCAGTCACGGCGATCGTCATCTTTATGATCAAGGCGGTTACGATCGTCATCCTTGCGCTGAAATTCACCGTCAAAGGTATCACCACCGCCAGTTCCGGCACTAAATCCACCACCAGGCATACGCGAAAAACGCAAATGCGGCAGTAACTTCATGGTCAAATGTTTCTGCACCGGTGGTAATAAAAGAAGAAGACCGAGGAAATCGGTGAAGAATCCCGGCAACACCAACAGCAAGCCGGCGATAATCAACGACACGCTCTTGATCATTTCTGCAGCCGGACTTTCACCTGCTGCCATTTTCTGTTGCATCAGCAAAAAGTTTTTAAACCCTTGGTTACGAACCAGAGACATACCGATAACCGAGGTAAAAATAACCAAAATCAGGGTCATCAGGACACCCAGCACATGGGCAACCTGGATAAAAATAGATATCTCTATGTAAACATAGAGAAAAATGGCAAGTAATGGTATCCAGCGCAAAGGGCTCTCCTGTTGAAAACAGTCGTTTTCACCAACAACTGTTCGAAAATTGTGTGACTTGCATCACCCTAATATTGTGGTGATTAGCAAAATTTCAAGCTGCTTGTACACTAATATTTGGTGTTAATCCTAAAGGGGTGATCTATTTCACAGAATAATAAATAAGGGGTAAATTCCACGCTTTAAGTGATCCAGATTACGGTAGAAATCCTGAACCAGCATATGATCTCGGGTATCAGACCGATGCAGGGGATAATCGTCGGTCGAGAAACAATCGAAATCACATATATCCTGTGTGTTTAGTCAAATCATTGGCAGCTTGAAAAAGAAGGTTCACATGTTAAACAACATTCGTATCGAAGAAGACTTGTTGGGTACCAGGGAAGTTCCAGCGGACGCTTACTATGGTGTTCACACTCTGAGAGCGATTGAAAACTTCTACATTAGCAACAACAAAATCAGTGACATTCCTGAATTTGTTCGCGGCATGGTAATGGTTAAAAAGGCAGCGGCACTGGCCAACAAAGAGCTGCAAACTATTCCTAAGAGTGTGGCAAATGCCATCATCGCGGCGTGTGATGAAGTCCTGAATAACGGAAAATGCATGGATCAGTTCCCGGTAGATGTTTACCAGGGCGGTGCGGGTACCTCCGTCAACATGAACACCAACGAAGTGCTGGCCAATATCGGTCTGGAACTGATGGGTCACCAGAAAGGTGAATATCAGTACCTGAACCCGAACGACCACGTCAACAAATGTCAGTCTACCAACGACGCTTACCCGACCGGTTTCCGTATCGCTGTTTACGCATCCATCATCAAACTGATTGATGCCCTGAACCAGCTGCGTGAAGGCTTCGAGCAAAAAGCTGTTGAGTTCCAGGACATCCTGAAAATGGGTCGTACCCAGTTGCAGGATGCTGTACCGATGACCCTCGGTCAGGAATTCCGTGCTTTCAGCGTACTGTTGAAAGAAGAAGTGAAAAACATTGGACGTACCGCTGAGCTGCTGCTGGAAGTTAACCTCGGCGCAACTGCAATCGGTACGGGTCTGAACACACCGAAAGAGTACTCTCCGCTGGCAGTGCAAAAACTGGCTGAAGTGACCGGTTTCGCCTGCGTTCCAGCAGAAGACCTGATTGAAGCAACCTCCGACTGCGGCGCATACGTTATGGTGCACGGTGCACTGAAACGTCTGGCTGTGAAAATGTCCAAAATCTGTAACGACCTGCGTTTGCTCTCCTCTGGCCCACGTGCCGGCCTGAATGAGATCAACCTGCCGGAACTGCAGGCGGGCTCTTCCATCATGCCAGCAAAAGTGAACCCGGTTGTTCCAGAAGTTGTAAACCAGGTTTGCTTTAAAGTCATCGGTAACGACGTTACTGTTACCATGGCATCTGAAGCAGGTCAGCTGCAGCTGAACGTAATGGAACCTGTTATCGGCCAGGCAATGTTCGAATCTATCCACATTCTGAGCAACGCTTGCTACAACCTGCTGGAAAAATGCGTTAGCGGCATCACTGCTAACAAAGAAGTATGTGAAGCATTCGTTTATAACTCCATCGGTATCGTCACCTACCTCAACCCGTTCATCGGTCACCACAACGGCGACATCGTCGGTAAAATTTGTGCCGAAACCGGTAAGAGCGTGCGTGAAGTTGTCCTGGAGCGTGGTCTGTTGACCGAAGCAGAACTGGACGATATCTTCTCTGCACAGAACCTGATGCACCCGGCTTATAAAGCAAAACGTTATACTGATGAAAGCGAACAGTAATCGTGTAGGGTAGTACCAGAGAAGGCACGTCATGATGACGTGCCTTTTTTCTTGCACCAAGTTACTTAAAAACAACAATTTAATATCAACTTGTTAAACAACAAGGAAGGCTAATATGATAGTTTTAGAACTTATCATCGTTTTGCTGGCAATCTTTTTAGGTGCCAGACTTGGGGGTATCGGTATTGGATTTGCAGGTGGGCTGGGTGTTCTGGTTCTCGCCGCTATTGGCGTAAAACCGGGTAATATTCCGTTCGATGTTATTTCCATTATCATGGCGGTTATCGCTGCTATCTCTGCAATGCAGATTGCAGGTGGTCTGGACTATCTGGTCCATCAAACTGAAAAACTGCTGCGTAAGAACCCGAAATACATCACGATCCTTGCACCGATCGTGACCTATTTCCTGACTATCTTCGCGGGTACCGGCAACATCTCTCTGGCAACGCTGCCAGTTATCGCTGAAGTAGCGAAGGAGCAAGGGATCAAACCTTGCCGTCCGCTCTCTACTGCCGTGGTTTCTGCACAGATTGCGATTACCGCATCACCTATCTCTGCGGCCGTGGTTTACATGTCTTCCGTAATGGAAGGTCATGGTATCAGCTACATTCACCTGCTGTCAGTGGTCATTCCGTCCACCCTGCTGGCTGTGCTGGTCATGTCCTTCCTGGTCACCATGCTGTTCAACTCCAAACTGTCTGACGATCCGATTTATCGTAAGCGTCTGGAAGAAGGTTTGGTTGAGCTGCGCGGTGAAAGACAAGTTGAAATCAAAGCCGGTGCGAAAACCTCCGTATGGTTGTTCCTGCTGGGTGTGGTTTGTGTCGTCGTTTACGCCATCGTCAACAGCCCAAGCCTTGGTCTGGTTGCTAAGCCGCTGATGAACACCACCAACGCCATTCTGATCATCATGCTGAGCATCGCAACGCTGACGACAATCGTCTGCCGCGTTGAAACTGACTCCATCCTGAACTCCAGCACCTTCAAAGCAGGTATGAGCGCCTGTATTTGTATCCTGGGTGTTGCATGGCTGGGTGATACCTTCGTATCTCACAACATTGACTGGATCAAAGATACTGCGGGTAGCGTAATTCAGGGTCATCCGTGGCTGCTGGCCGTCATCTTCTTCTTTGCTTCTGCACTGCTGTATTCTCAGGCTGCAACGGCTAAAGCACTGATGCCGATGGCTCTGGCACTGAACGTTTCTCCACTGACCGCTGTAGCGTCTTTCGCTGCGGTTTCTGGTCTGTTCATTCTGCCTACCTACCCAACTCTGGTTGCGGCGGTTCAGATGGATGACACCGGTACTACCCGTATCGGTAAATTCGTCTTTAACCATCCGTTCTTCATCCCGGGTACTCTGGGTGTGGTTCTGGCTGTCTGCTTCGGCTTCTTGCTGGGTAGCTTCATGCTGTAAGTTTTACCTGCGGGGTGCTTATGCATCCCGCAGTTCCTCCCCGCCGCGCTTTAACTAACATCCTTCCCTCGTCCGTTGTATAGTTACCGTTCTCTTGCTGGTTACTCTGTTATTTCGAGGTGTTTATGCTTGATGTAAAGAGTCAGGATATTTCCATCCCCGATACCGTTGTGGTGCTTTGCACCGCCCCGGATGAAGCAACAGCCCAGGATCTGGCAGCCAAAGTACTGGCAGAAAAACTGGCCGCCTGCGTGACTCTACTGCCCGGTGCAACGTCTCTCTATTATTGGGAAGGTAAGCTGGAGCAGGAATATGAAGTCCAGATGATTTTAAAAACCTCCGTCACGCACCAGCAAGCGCTTCTCGATTGCCTGAAGTCACATCACCCGTACCAAACACCTGAACTTCTGGTTTTACCCGTCACCCACGGAGATTGTAATTACCGCTCATGGCTCAACGCATCCTTACGCTGATCCTGCTGCTATGCAGCACATCCACTTTTGCCGGATTATTTGATTCGCCTGGCCGCTCGCAGTTTGTCCCTGCCGATCGGGCATTTATTTTTGATTTTCAGCAAAACCAACATGACCTGAACCTCTCATGGCAGGTAAAAGACGGCTACTACCTGTATCGCAAACAGATACGCATTACGCCATCACAGGCCGATATTGCCGAGGTAAAGCTACCGCCCGGCGTCTGGCATGAAGATGAGTTTTACGGCAAAAGTGAAATTTACCGTAAGCGGTTGAACGTTCCGGTAACGATCAATCAGGCCACATCTGGTGCAACGCTGACCGTCACTTACCAGGGCTGTGCCGATGCCGGATTTTGCTATCCGCCAGAAACCAAAACCGTTCCACTCAGTGAAGTCATGGCTCGTACAGATGCGACGTCTACACCAACGTCTGTTACAGTCACCGCGGAAAAACAATCACTGCCAGCCGCCCAACTCCCCTTTTCGGCACTGTGGGCATTGCTGATCGGGATTGGCATTGCCTTTACCCCTTGTGTACTGCCGATGTATCCACTGATTTCCGGGATCGTACTCGGGGGTAAACAGCGCTTATCAACCGGGCGAGCGCTGCTGCTGACCTTTATCTACGTACAGGGAATGGCGCTCACCTACACTGCCCTGGGCCTGGTCGTTGCGGCTGCCGGGCTACAGTTCCAGGCCGCGTTACAGCACCCCTATGTACTGATTGGGCTTGCCATTGTCTTTACGCTGCTGGCCTTGTCGATGTTCGGCTTGTTCACATTACAACTGCCCTCTTCACTACAAACACGCCTCACACTAATGAGTAACCGCCAGCAAGGCGGTTCTCCGGGCAGCGTATTTACAATGGGGGCGATTGCTGGACTGATCTGTTCCCCTTGCACCACGGCACCACTGAGCGCGATTTTGCTGTATATCGCTCAGAGCGGGAATCTGTGGCTGGGAGGCGGTACGCTGTATCTGTACGCACTGGGGATGGGATTACCCCTGATGCTGATTACCGTATTTGGTAACCGACTGCTGCCCAAAAGTGGTCCATGGATGGAACACGTCAAGACCGCTTTTGGTTTCGTCATCCTTGCGCTTCCCGTTTTTTTACTCGAGCGGATTATCGGTGATGAGTGGGGCGTTCGCCTGTGGTCACTGCTTGGCGTGGCATTCTTTGCCTGGGCGTTCATCACCAGTCTGCAGGCAAAACAAGGCTGGATGCGTATCGTGCAGATTGTCCTGTTAGCTGCGGCGCTGGTAAGCGTACGACCATTACAGGATTGGGCATTCGGTGCGTCGCATGCCCAATCCCAAACACACCTGAACTTCATCCCAGTGACATCGGTGGACGAGTTAAATCAGGCGCTGGAGCGAGCCAGAGGCAAGCCTGTCATGTTGGATTTGTATGCTGACTGGTGTGTTGCCTGTAAAGAGTTCGAGAAGTACACCTTCAGTAACCCACAAGTGCAACAAGCGCTGGGCGATACGGTGCTGCTGCAAGCGGATGTCACCGCAAACAATGCACAAGATGTCGCACTTCTTAAACATTTACAGGTATTAGGGCTGCCAACCATTCTGTTCTTTGATGCCCAGGGTAAAGAGCATCCACAAGCACGGGTAACGGGCTTTATGGATGCAGCAACCTTTAGTGCGCATTTGCGCGATCGCCAACCGTGAGCGACACTTGCAAAAGGAAATACGGAGGAGAATACCGTGCAACGTGAAGATGTCCTGGGAGAAGCCCTGAAATTACTTGAGGTTCAAGGGATAGCCAATACCACACTGGAAATGGTGGCTGAGCATGTCGATTATCCACTTGATGAGCTGCAACGCTTCTGGCCTGATAAAGAGGCCATTCTGTACGATGCCTTGCGTTACCTCAGCCAACGGGTGGATATCTGGCGGCGTCAGCTTTTGCTGGATGACACGCTCAGCGCTGAGCAGAAACTACTGGCACGCTATAACGCACTGTCCGAATGTGTGAGTAATAATCGCTATCCCGGTTGCCTGTTCATCGCTGCCTGCACGTTTTATCCCGATCCTGGACATCCTGTCCATCAGTTAGCTGATCAGCAGAAAAAGGCCGCACATGACTTCACACATGAGCTGCTGACGACCCTGGAGGTCGATGACCCGGCAATGGTCGCCAAACAAATGGAACTGGTGCTGGAGGGCTGCCTGAGCCGCATGCTGGTCAATCGTAGCCACGCGGACGTTGAAACAGCACACCGCCTGGCAGAAGATATCCTGCGCTTTGCTCAGTGCCGTATGGGCGGGGCGCTGACTTGATTCGGATTTCGTAACTTTTGTGAACCGCATATAATTTCGGCAATACCGACATGTTAAAAGGAATTATATGCGTCTCGCGCACTGCATTCTCCTCGCAGGTTTTATCTCTGCCCCCCTGTATGCCAATCCATTAAACGGTTTTTCGTTTGCACATAAAGACTGGGAAGTTGCGTGTGAGAATACGGGTACCTGTCGAGCGGCAGGTTATAGTGACCATGCGGTAAGTGTACTGCTCACACGTGCGGCGGGTCCCGACACCAGCGTGCATGTCGAGGTTGCTTTTGCACAGCGTACGGCGAATCACCCCCCTCTGAAAGACGCCATGCTTTTTATTGATGACCAAAAGCAAGGCGCGCTAACGTTTTCCGCAGAGGGATATTTCAAACTCGACGACCAACAGCGAAAGGTGTTTCTGGACGCCTTACGTCAGGACAATACCATTGAGTTTGCAGCAGAGGGTGAGCGATTACCGCTTTCTAATGCAGGTTCGAGCGCTGTGCTGCTGAAAATGGATGAATTCCAGAAACGCATCAATACCCAAAGCGCTCTGCTGCATCCAGGAGATAAAAACAGTAATGATGTGCTTAACGCTGAGCCAGCCCCGCTCATTATCACCCAACCCGTCATCCGCACGCCGGACGTGGAACCGTTAACGACCGCGCAGCGACAAAAAATAGATCCCCAAATCAGGGTCACTCCCGAGATGAATTGCCGCGAACCAGAAGAGGGTCAGGAACGCATTTATTACCGCATTCCGGTGGATAAACAACATGTGCTCATTCAAACCGAATGCTTTGATAGCTCACGTACCCTCCTCTGGCTGACCAATACCGAACTAACGGCTTCGCCTAAACTGATCACGAGTGATGCCAGTGAATATGAAAATGGTGAGATAGCCCGTTTTAGCGGCCCCATTCAACGCTGGGTCTGGGAGGGTAACAACTTCACCTTGCGCGACGAATACCGCAGCGGTGGACAAGGAAACCTTTCTGTCGGTGGTGTCTGGACACTCCCTACGTTCGTTAGCCACGTACGTTCTCAGTTTGATGTGGACACGGATAACGCAGCCTTAAAAACGCTACGTAGCGCCGTAGAGAGTATGCAAAAAAGCGATCCGGACTTAGAACTGAGCAAAATCGCCAGTCAGTTCCCATTAACCGGTCAAATCACTGATTTCAGGATCTCTTACGCTGAAGATTCAACGGGACCAACCGCAAAACCCTCCCCTGAGATTAGCGATGATGAGTGGCAGGCATTTTCCCGCACAACGTTTAGTGTCGATTCGGAAAATGGAGACGTGAACTTTACGCTCATTGATCTGGATGACGACGGTAAACGCGATCTCATCATCAACAGCTACGTTGGTGGTACAGGGCTATTCAGCTACACCGGCGTCCTCAAACGCGGTGATAATGTCTTCTTCGCCGTTTATGGCAAACAGGATGACGATAACTTTGGCGTACCTGGGGCGCTATTTTCGGAGAATGGGCGCGGTGCCAACCAATGGAGCCAATGGGTGCGCATCAACGGTAAGGTTTACGCTCTCTGGTACAACGGCTTATATAATGAAGAGAAGCTTTATCTGCTGCGTCCATTTAGCCCAGACGAGAAGGTTCCCGTCGTAGCCGTCCACTATCGCTATGAATACGATATGAATTCAATCGAACCACGGGAAGAAGGACAACCCCTACTCCCGAAATTGAATACCAAAGACAAAACAAAGCTCATTACCGAACTGAACAAAATGCAAAGCATGCTTTTACAAAACCAACAGGCAAGCGACGGAGTTTCCCCAATCTGCCCAATCCCTGCCGGTACGTTGCCGGAAGAGGCGGACAATTACAGTTCAGGGATTGCAGGGAATTATACGTCTGAACCTGTCGCAACCATTCCTGTCTGGGTAAATGGGAAGTGCCTTATCGGTTCTGTCGAGAGTTATTTTGGTAGAGGGGAGTTCATCACTCTCATTTCGCCAAAAGATCAGGATATTGTCGGAGAGTATTCAGTTACCGGCACACGCCATGTAACATCCATTAAAAGTGAATGGATTCTCCGCGAAGGCGATAACGGTATGCTGTGATTTTGAGCGAAATCCTCGAGAAAACAGCGAAATCGCTGCATAGTTAAGCAACTGACCGAAAAAGCGAGAAATTTGGTTGACGGGGTGTCCGGATTACGGTTTAATGCGCCCCGTTGCCCGGATAGCTCAGTCGGTAGAGCAGGGGATTGAAAATCCCCGTGTCCTTGGTTCGATTCCGAGTCCGGGCACCACTATTCAAAGAACCCGCCCTAAAGGCGGGTTTTTGCTTTTATAGTTTCTGATACTTTCCAACCGATCGTCTCTCAATATCCTCACAGCGCTTCCCCGCACAAAATCCATATGTAAGATAGCCATGCCTGTTAACAAAAGACATCTGGGCTCTATAAGAAGATGGGCTTTAACGTGACGGGACGTTCAGAAGTGGACAATCTCGGACAACCGTACCCGTTACTCAACCTCGTGCGCGGGTAGCAGGACAAGCTTTTACTGGCCGGATAAGGCAGCACGCCGCATCCGGC
>NZ_JBKGLW010000022.1:0-34788 GCF_046555775.1 Citrobacter sp. U14242 | reverse complement strand
AACCGGAAGTCGTCACACCTGCCTCTGCTGTCAGCGGAACATGTTTGGGGCGACATGGCCCCGTGAGCGTCATTTTCTGCTCGTTACGTTTCGCCTGGGTTTTCCTGGAGTTTGCCTGTTGCTCGGCAGTGGTTTTCTCCGACTGGGTATAGGGATTGATCATCGCCGGGCCATCATGTTCAACCGTGGAGGTCTTTGTCGTACCATCCTCCTCGTCGTAATAACGCACACCGATTTTCTCTTTGGCTTTTCCTCCGCTCCCCGTAGCTTTCCCCGTCGAACTCCCCCGCTCACCTTCACTGTAGGACCAGTTTGATACTTCATCCGGTGTGATGGTTATCCCGCCAGTCTGTTTCCCTGAAGCCGTTACCGTGGCTCCCTGCTGCAAAAAAAGCCAGTAACCGCCTGATGGTTTGCTCACTGCATTGTAGTCACGTGCAAGCCTTGCGAGCAGGTTGGCATCAGATTCCGCCACCTGATCGATGTGGCTGATATGAATATCTTTCAGTGCGTCGGCCACGCGGGGAATAAGCCCGTTGTCGGTGGCCACGGTTTTGACAATATCGGCAAGGCGAAGGTTATCCCAGCTCCGTGTCTTCTGGCTTGTCACGTCTCCGGGTTGTTTCTGTGCATTCATCGGCGCGGCGGTCGCATACAGCTCGATACGCCTTGGCGGGCCACCGCTCGAGACGCCACTGACAACAAACCAGCCTTTATCGATCAGTTGTTCATTGAATCCCAGAGCGACCTGAAGCCGGGCACCTTTGGTGGGAAGCGCCAGCGTTTCAGAGATGAGACTGATTTTCAGTTCATCTGCTTTTGCTGTTGCCCCACCATAATCCGTCAGGGTCAGTTCACTCAGGCACTCTTGCAGCACCCGGGTTATATCTTTCCCTTCGGCCTGTATGCTGAATGCCGGCGCATATTCCGGCCTTGCTGTCTGATCTGCCATATTAATCCCATAAACTAAATGGCGATTCCGCAACGGGCATTACCAGATCCGGCAATGTGATATACAAGCCGGAAGGATACACAGCCCCCTGCTCCGCCAGCCCCTGATTGGCCTCCAGAACCTGAGTCACTGAGTCTGAAAGATTTTCAGTACCGTAATGCACGGCACAAATCGCATCCAGTACGTCCCCGTCACGGGTTTGATAGATCGTCGGCATAGTGTTTCAGCGTCATCGTCCAGTTTTTATTTCGGTGACCGCCACCCGGTAAAAACTTACTCGTCGTGTCTGAAAAGTCGGTCACCACCCACCACCCAAGCACATCACCTTCTCCGCTGACAAGCTGCTGGGGTTTAGCCTGATCGGCAAGATCAAATAAATCATTCACCCCTTCCACGCCTTTACGGAAAAAGGCGTGAGACTGCCCTTCAAGCCTGACAGTACGCCCGGGCTTTCCGGTGTACTGAAGAAGGTCCTGTTTGCCAATGCGTTCCTGTTCACTCCAGCGCCAGCTGGCCTCACGGGTGAGCTGATGATAAGCCGTTGTATCAATCGAAAAGGCAAAATTCCCCAGCATCATCATGACGCGGGCTTCCTGCCCACCCCGTAATGCGCCGGTACTGCGCTGACCGGAATCTTCAAAGATCGGGATAATTTCACTCACCAGAGAAGTCCCCCATCCAGAAGGCTGTTATCACCATTAAAGGCAGAATTGTTTTTCGTCACCGTTGTCACTTCATCGGCAATGGCTTTCTCATCCTGTCCCGGCGCGGCATTAATTTCGAATCGGTATTCGAATTTTCGGTTGTCTGTAACCTGCCTGGATGGTGGCTGTTTATCCAGATTGTCCATACGCTGAAGTAAGGTATCCCAGTACCCGATATCTCCCCCCGACGAATCAGAGGGTGGTTGCACTGAACGCCCCTTGTTCCTCTGTAGCGCTGTGTTCCAGTTTAAAAGCGTATCGCCGCCTTCTGGTGACAGATACCTTTCGAGTGATTTGTTAAAAGTCTCATCGTCAGAATCAAAGCCAAATAGCCCACGAGTTGATTCCCAGGAGCGTTTAACTTTTTCCGGCAGATCCGGGCGATCTTTCAGTTGCTGTTCGAACCATTCCCCCTGTCCGTTTTGACTGGCCCTGAAGCGCGCTCTTTCTACCCCATTAGCAGCAAGCGTTTTGAGTACATCACGTTGGTCATTCAGGTCATCTGGCAACAGCCAGGACAGTTTTTTAGCCAAGGCGTAAATAATTTTGCCGACAAAAACCACCCCCTGCCCGAAAGACAGAACGCCGGGATAGAGATCGTTTCGCAGAAAAGTCACAATGCGCCTGACACCACCACCTTTGAACCAGTCGGCAAGATCATCCGTCAGGCGCCTGATATCAGGCGCCAGTTCATTTCCCAGTTGGCCGGAAATTTCTGCGACCGCAGAAGAGAAAACAGTGCGGAGATTATTGATAGCCTGATTACCCGCAACTGCCCCATCAGCGCCCTCTTTGGTCACAAGGTTGTAGCGCCGCTGTTCGTCCATCAGGTCGCGGTAGCTCCGGCCAGACTGCTTGATAAGCATCAGAAGTTTGCTCGCTTCCCCGCCAAAAAGAGAATCCAGTGCGAAGGAAGCTTTTGACTCATCCTGAAGGCTGAGCGCCCGTTCAACAATTTTGTCGAATTGCGCCATATCACTGAGCCCGGCAAAATCACCTGCTTTGAACCCGAGCGTTTCAAAGGCATCCTGCAGCGAGCTCTGCTTACCGTTCTGTTTATACTCCCCGGATTTGTGCAGATACTCTTCAAAGAGATCGCCAATGTTTTCCGCATTCATATCGTACTGCTTCGCCAGAGAATCCCAGGCATTAAACGTGGCCACGTCCACGCCGTAACTTTTTGCCTCATTCGTGCGGGTTGCCGTTTCAGCATTGGTGGCAGCTGGCGCTATCAGTGTGCCAAGTGCTGAAGCCACCACGCCGCCACCGCCAATAGCCAGCCCGGATCCAAACATCCCGCCCACCTGCCCGGCGATCCCCAGACCGCGCCGGAACAGACCTTTACCGGCTCCTTTGAATGCCTGAATGCGCTGTGCTTTTTGCATCTGTACATTCAGTTTCTGTTGCTCTGCCTCCGTTTTGCGGATTTCCCTGGAAACATCGGTATAGCGGCGCTTCAAATCGCCCAGGCTTTCACCGGCCAGTTTGGCGCGTTTGATTTCTGCTGCCAGTTTGGTCTGGTCTTTTGTCAGTCGCTCAGACTGCTTTCCGACATCTTTCAGGCTTTTTTGCAGACCATCGGCAGATCGTTTCCATGAATTATCCAGGTTTCCGCCAAAGGTAATGACGGCCTTAAGGTTCTGGCTTATTGCGCCCACGGTTCATCGTCTCCAGTTCGTCGGTCAAAAAAACAGAGAAAGTGCTGAACGGCATATCGAGGTATTCCGCCATCGGGAAATGCAGCCGCCGCCCCAGAAATCTTATTGCCCGGAGGAGTCCGCCTTCGGTCGCTTCGCGGGCGGGAGCATAAAAACGTTAAAGGCATCCAGCAGTTGTGAGTAATCTGCCGCCGTCATCAGCCAGAGATCCTGTTCACTGAGATTGCACAGCAGCGCAATCATGCGGGCTTCTTTCTCTTCTTCGTTGCCGCGGTCTTTGGCATGAGTGATGCGATCACGAACCAGCGGTTCACGCATGGTGACTTCATCGATCACAACCCCGTTATCAAGTGATACGGGGGAATACAGTTTTATAACGCGGGTTTCACCAGGAAAGCTCATAGGATGCTCCATAAAAAAACGGCCCGCAGGCCGTTACAGTGGTGAGATAACAGTGAAATCAGAGACGCACTTTGGCAGCCAGACCTGAAAGGACATCAACGCCATTCACCCGGCGGGCAAAACGCTCTGTATCAATGGCAAACAGTTCTCGCCCGTCCAGTGACTGACGGTAGTAGCTGACAGCAATATCAACCGTCACAGCATTTTCGGAAAGCGTGTCCTTACCCCGCGCATCCGGCGTGACGGTCTGTACAAACCCCTCAATTTCCTCAACCGTACCGCGCGCAGTACCGTTACCGAGATAGCCCTGATAAGCCGTAAAGCGTGAACGGCTGCCACTGACAAAACCGAAGCTGGCCAGCATGTCCGTATCTATCCCATAAAATTTAACCTGACAGGTCAGTGCTTCCATGCCGTCATCAACCGGGGTAGGCGCATCCTGTGCGCCGGTACGCATATCCGTTTTAACAATTGCCAGAGACGGCGGCGTAAATTCATGCGCCCCCTGAATACGGATCCCCTGCCGGAAGAAGGTCCAGACGCGTAGTGTGTTTTTATCGCTCATGCTGCAAGCATCTCCTCAAGCGCATAGTTATTGTTCACCCGGACGCGCAGGCTGATAAGTTCAGTCGGCGATTTCGGACCAAAGTCATAGTTGATGTACAGGACACCCGACGCCATGGTTTCCGCGGTGTTCAGTTCTTCATCCAGCCAGGCCCGCCCACCGAATATGGCGCCAAGACCGACCAGTTGCCGCATATAGGCATTGATGGTGCCGATAATGTCATCCGCATTTTCCCGGTCCAGTGGGCGGTCAACATACTCCAGCATGGTTTCCTGAATGCTGTCCTCAATAACATCAGCAGTACGGCGGACAGATTCAAAACGCCACTGAGGATTGGTTGCACACAGGCGGTTCCCCCAGTGTTTAAAACCCGCCCGGCGGATAATGGTGGACACGTTCTGCATGTTGAGCAGGTTTGCATCGCAGTTCTCATCCCCGAGGATAAATTCATCGATCTGCTCAACACCGAGGATGTTGTTGATGTCCTGGTTCGACTTGCTCCACCACCAGCCTTTTTCAAAGTCGATGCGGGCGCGTAATCCGGCAGCAAACGCAGAGTATGGGCGATAAACCAGCTGGCCATCTGCATCACTCGCCTGGACCCGCGGGCGCAACAGTTCAGTTCGTGCGCCATAGGACTGGCGACGCTGTACCACTTCCTGCAGCGTCGCACCGGAGGCGCAGTCAACATATGCGACGGCGCGCAATTTCCCGGCCACGGTTTCCAGCCCCTTACCAACCGCATCGTCCTCACTGAAACCCGGTGCAATCACAATACGCGGCTGGTACGTCGTAACAGATTTCGCTGATGACAGGGTGCCGATCCCCTTCAGTACCGCCGCGCGTCGTTTTGCCTCATCGTTTTCATCCGCAACACGCACCACCACCGTCAGCGCATTACGCTGATCGTTAATATCAGTCAGTGCCTGTTTAAGCGTACCTTTTTCACCCAGGCGGGATAACAGCGTGGTGCCGACAACCGCCACCGGCGTATTGAGTGGAAAGGGTTCATCTTCACCCCCCGCTAATTGCAGGCTGAAGGACTGGACAATCCCGTCACCGCGCCCGCTCGCGCTGACTTTTGCGCCATCAACACCACCGACAGCCTCAGCAACGTCTCCGGGTTTAGCCGTGATAACACCGTGCTCATCACAACCCAGCGTGATGTTCAGTGTCAGCGATTCAGGATCCCAGCTTGCTGACGTCACAACCGCAGCAGGATTTTCGGCTGCCGGCTGTCCGGCCAGCGCAGCGACATTGATGACATTGCCTTGCCGCCCCTTAATGGTTGCAGTGAAGTCGATAACGTTATCGAGAATGGGTGTACCGGATGATCCCGATGCGGCGGTTCCGCCCGACGCATCCGGTGCCGTTCCTACCAGGCCGATAATGGCTGTCTGGATCGTGGTAACCGCCACCGTACCCGAGGTGAGTTCAATAGTTTCAACGCCATGTAACTGAGACATGCTTTTTCTCCAGGCATAAAAAAAACCTGCCGCAGCAGGTCACATTTTCTGATTGGGTTTATCGGTGAGCCCACCGCTGTCGCCGGGGTGATCGTGGTTGTTAAATACTTCACGTATCTTGCTCATACTGCCGGATTTATCCGTTATCTCCTTTGACGCGCCGATATTTCCTGCAACCAACGTGTCAGCATTAATCTGGGTTTTGCCCTGGACCGTCAGGGTATCCGTAATTTCAACCGGACCATCCAGCGTACCTTTACCGACAATTTTGTAGGTTCCGCCATCAGCCAGCGTAATCGTCAGGGCATGCGCTTCCCTGTCATAACGGATCTCAGTCCCGTCGCTGTAACGGGTAATGTGCTCACTGTCGCTTCCTTCCGGCACCGGCAGCTTTCCCGTATTCCAGCCGGGAAACACCCGTCCGTTGTTGAGTTCTCCGGCTTCGGACAGGACCGTAACCGCATCCCCCACGGCATAAGGATTTGAATCAGCGCGGTTTGTTCCGGAAAACCCCTGGCACAACGGCAGCCAGGTCGTGATGATATCCCCCAAATCCACCCGACATTTTGGGATGCGATCGTGCCTGACGGAGTGGATAACGCCGCGCCGGACAAGGTTCGCCAGTCTGCGCTGCAGGTCGCCTGCGATATCACTCATCGGGCTGAGCCTCCCAGATAAGCTGATAGTCATCCACATGATTACGGCCCGTATCAGGTGCAGCACCCAGCCAGGCCTGCTGCAGAGGCATGCCATTGTTTGCAAAGGGGTCAGTACCAAATGCAGCCGCCTGGGTGAATGAAATACGCCAGACCAGATAATCATCCATTCGCGGATCAAACTCATCACGTTCAGCCGTGGTGAAAACCGCAGGCTCAATATGGCCCATACCAAACTGCTGCCCGTCAATCCATTGGGTAATATCGGCCGCAGCGGTTCTGACAAAAATCTCAGGCTGACTCACACCCGATCCGGCAGCATCCACCACCACGAAGAGATCACAGGTTAAATTAACGCCCAGTTGCCCCTCATTACCTCCGCCCTGTTCCCAGCTGTTAATCGAGAAATACACCGCGGGCGTGGTCAGGCCCGAAAAGCGGGGAATATTTCGTTCCGGATACGCACCGGTATCACGCACCCATCCGATTTTTTTTAATGCGTCAGTCACGGCATCGTGATACCGCCCCAGCAACAGTGGCTCGGCCATCGTTCGTTACCTCAGACAGAAATACGGGCTTTTACGCGCCCGCGAATGTCGGTTTCAAAGTGATGCATAAAAATCTCCATCGCCTGGGCAAATGCGTTGTCCTCGACGTAGTTCAGCATCGGTTCGTAGATATCAATTTCTGCTTCGCGTGTCCGGCGGGTCAGGGGATCACGAATAACCACCGTCCGGCGATTATCCCGTTTTGAACGGGACACCTCCCCGTTTTCAAACGACCGTTCGCTCAGCAGATTACCTTTCGGGGAAAATCCGGCGTTTTCGGCCTGGCGGCGCGCTTTAATAAAACGCCCCGTGTTGCGGTCACGCCGGGTATGGTGCGGTCGCAGCCGCCCGTTGATTCGTCCTTTAAGGTCTTTCACCTTAATGGCATTCAGCCCGAACCAGAGCCGGAAATTATCCAGCTGCGATCCCCTGTCCAGACGAAAAGACAGCAAACGGCGCCGGACCAGATCCATACTGCGTGGGGCCAGCCCGTCTTTCAGATCCGCCATCGCTTTCTTTCGCAGCGTGGCGGCAGTACGCCTGAGCGCGCGCGAGTATGCTGCACGGAACTGTTTTTGCGTCGCACCAATACTGTCCGCAATTCGCCAGATAACATCCACATCAATATCGACGGGTAAATCCCGCCGCAGTCGAGACTCCCGCGCCATATCAGCTCCATTTATCGATCTGAGGCTGTGTTTTGCCGGGTTCCCCATATGCCAGCGTGACGCGGGTCCGCCCTTCTTCATCCGCGCCGATATGTGTCACCCGGTAAGGGATGGTGTTGATCACCACACCGTCATGTTTTTCGAGACCGGAAATATCCGCAGTCATTGCACTGAACGCCGGGGAATGGTTCTGAATTTCCCCGCCACCCGGTACACCCGACAGCGCATCCGGTGATTCAAAAATCACGGTCACCAGACGCGGGCCTTCACCCGTTTGCAGGCATGCAGGCACTTCTTCGGCAAACGCCCGGTTAATCCGGGCATCTGCTTTAGCCAAACGTTCCCGGAACCGGCTCATCAGAACCCCAGGCGGACGGCAACATCAGCATCATCCGCCTCAGCTGCTCCCCAGGCGGAACCGACAACCGGATTTGGCGTTGCATCATCGCCTTTTGCCACCGTCAGCTTGCCGCCAGCCAGATACAGTTTCTGGCCTGCCGAAATTTCTTCTGCCGCTTTAGGCAGCAAAAAAACACCGGCCATATGCAGTGTTCCCCACTCGCCAGCAGGAATATCGCTGTGTGCCACCCCGGCAATTCCGCCGACCGCCACCAGCGCACCGGATGAAACGGCATCAACACCCGCATTGTGATAATCCAGTGTGGTACCGTCCTGCTGATAGTTCTTCGCCATGTTTTTTCTCCATAAAAGGAAAAGGCGACCAGCGCCGCCTTCAGGGATAAAAAAACCGCCAGGCGGCGGTCATTATTTTTTGGTGACTTTAACCAGCCCGCGCCAGTCGAGCGGAGCCACCCCCGCATCAATACGCACCTTGAATGCGGCGCCGTCCACAGTGAAGCCCTGCTGCTGTTCCAGATATGGCGTGTCGATACCGTCGAGATACGCCACTTCAATGGTGTCGCGCCCCTGCGCAGCGGTCAGGTAATAATCGGTCGGGCTGCTGTCATCCAGGCGGGCCTCAGAAGCCACGGTCACAAAGTTCTGGATCGGGTTAACGATCCCGCTGTTCGCGTCTGCACCCGGTACACTGGCGGATTTAATCAGCTGATTTGCCCGTGACTCAATTGCCACTGGCGTCAGCATGTAGGCCGGACGAATATTCAGACGGCGATCGCCGGATTTTTGCAGCAGCATTGCCTTACGCGCAGTATCCAGCCCTTCAATAGTCAGATCGGCTGTAACAAGGTTGCCGTGATCGGCGTGGAACAACGGCTTACCGTCCGACATTTTCGGGTTGCTGGTCAGTACCGCCCAGACCAGATCGCCGACAGTGGCTCGCGCAGCAAGCCCCATTGCCTGAGGGATACGCGTCAGCATATCCAGGTCGTCGTTGATAATAGTCTGGCGGTCAATGCTGAAAAGCTCACCATAGGTGGCCAGTGCAATAGGCTCACCACGATCTTTAATGGTGACATATTTATATTCCGCCCCAGCGCGAACCTTACGCAGCGATGCCAGTGATTCCAGTCCAACGCGGTGCGCGGTTTTGAAATCGGTCAGTGTGCCTTTACGGGTCCACTGTTCGAATGTTTCGCTGGCCTCATCCCAGCCAAGCAATGCCGCCTTATGCGCCACATCCATCAGGATATTGCCGAAATCGCTGCTGCTGTGGGTGAACGCCAGCCCAACCATCGCCTGTGCTGTACCGACACCAGAAATACCGATACCACGATCCACCAGCGAGGCGCGGGCCAGTTCGCGCAGGGTATACCCGTTGTAGGCGTTATCTTTTTCCGCCTGCGCATAGCCCGCACGGTTCATTACCGCCGCACGAATGGAATCACCAACAATGTTCCCGTTACCCGCGTGGATGTGAACTGCACCCGCTCCGGCACTCGGGGTAGTCCCTGCCGCAAGCGCATTGAGCAATTTGGTGCGGGCCTGTTCCGCTGAGCAGGAAATATCCGTGATGCATTCCGCTTTCAGCGAGCCGAACGCAGGAAATGCATCAAACACAGCGGAAACTGCGCTTACTCGTTCAGTATTCGCTGCCTGCATCTGCTGCTGGAGCTGGGCGGCCAGCGCGGTAATGTCGATATTTCCTGCCATCGGTTGCTGGGTGGGTTGCGGTGCAGGTGGGTTATTTGCAGCCTGCGGAGCCGGGTTTTGTGTGGGTTGCGGCTGACTTGCAGGGGCTTCGGCGCGCGGCCCAAAAAGGTTGTTAATCTGTTCTGGCATATTCTGATAATCCTTCAGTTTATTTTGATTCACACAGGCCGCGGCCTGCAGTTCTGGTTCAAGCGTGTCAGCGAAACCTTTTTCCACCGCCTCCGCGCCATTAAGCCAGGTTTCAGCTTTCAGCATCGCTTCCAGTTCTTCCTGCCCCAGCCCGGTCTTGTTCATGTAGGCACTGAGCATCAGCGCTTCATTACGATCAAGCCAGGCAGCGTAATCACGCATATCATCGGAATCCCCGGCGATCCCGCCCCACGGTTTGTGCACCATCAGCCAGGCGTTTTCCGGCATATGCACCGTGGCGCCAGGCAGACAGACAATCATTGCAGCCATACTTGCAGCCACGCCATCTACCCAGATATCCAGCTTCGCTTTCAGACGGGACAAGGTGTTAAAGATGGCAAATCCCTGCATCACATCGCCGCCCGGGCTGTGGATATGCAGATCGACGGCACTGGCCTCAAACACTCCGGCCTCTTTACATTCGGAGACAAACTGCTGAGCGGTAATCCCCCAGCCGCCGATCACGTCATAGAGAAATATTTCCACGCGCCCTGCAGCCAGGGCGCGTATCTCATACCAGCACTGACCGTTTGCGGCATCGATACCAGCCACACTGGCACGGGGATTAATCATCGTCCCGCGACGGGGCGGGCTTATCATTTGCTGCATCAGGGAGCACTCCTTTATCGTTGGCGGCGTCTGAGTCAAACACCAGCCCGTTTTCTCGGTTGAATTGGGTTTCCCGGAGACGCTGACGTTTCACCTCCTGCGGATTCTTACCACGTGCGCGCGTCCATTCGGCTTCTGTGCCTGCCCCTCCACGGACAATTGCCTTCCAGGCAGCAGCCTCTTTTCCCGGATCAATCCATGGCATGACTGGCCCAAGATAGAGCGCGTTGTAAAGGGATTTTTTGTCGACATCTTTGGGGATGGTAACGCCGCTGAGCAACGTCATTGCCAGCCAGTTTCGGTATACAGGACGGCTTTGCTGCCCAACAAACCACTGCTGCAGAACGTTGTAACCTTCAAAACTCTCAACCAGCTCCTGCCGCTGTGAACTGTAGGTACCGTTGTAATCCCGCGCGATGCTGGAATAACTGCCACGTGTCCCCGCCGCCACAGCGCGCATCTGACCATTTCTGAACTCATACAGATGAACATTCGGGCGATTCGACTCCACCATGCCCAGATCCTCGCCTGGCTTTAGCTCGTCATAAATCATCCCCGGCGCAATATCGTAATGGCGCTGTCCACCCGGTGTTGAAAACTCGGTTTCTGTATCAAGAGACTGAGCATCCCCACGTTTGATATAGAAACCCAGCGCCGCCGCAATACGTGCCGCCACGCGCTCACTCTCTTCATAATCCTTAATATCGGAGAGTCGGGTGATCACGCCATGGATGAGGCTAATCCCCCTTAACTGGTGAAGCCGTTTACGCATAGCCAGGTGCAGCATGCTGTCAGCCGAAACAGTTTTTAAACCAGCATTGAGTCCGGCAAAACTGGCAGGATGGTTCTTATAAACTCTGTAACCCGTCGGTCGGCCCCAGGCATTGACAATAATCCCCTGGCGGATCTGCTGCCCGGAGGTACTATTCAGGTTAAACGGAACAAAATCCGCCTCCAGCAGTTCAAGAGAAAACGGTACCTGGGTTGAATGCTGCAACCCGGCTACATTTCCCCGTACCATCTGTGTAAACACCTCGCCATCACGCAGTGCTGAACGTAACAAAAGCCGCTCTGCTTCCGGACGGGTAAACATCCCGGTCACTTCCGGACGAACCGACCATTCCGCCCAGAGCGCGGATAACTGACCAGCAAACTCAGAGTGGAGATTACCTTCAAGATCCAGCGGCTGCGGTTCAACGTGGATCCCGTGAGCACCGATGACCCGATCCTCCATCTTGTCAAAAAGACCAATCACCAGATCATGGTTTTCATCCAGCCAGCGGGCCTGTTCTCGTAATGAAGTACCGGCTGCAAATACAGCGGTGTCCGCCGACCGGGATTCACGTTTCCCCTTATGCAGGCGAGTCGGATTTGCTGCCTCATAGGCTCTGAGTCTGAGTCGGTTTTGTGCGCGTGATGCCGCCCACCCGGGCGATATTGCGCCCAGTGCCTTTTCAAAAAATCCCATGATTTGCCTTACAGAAAGTTAGCGAGTTTGAACGAGCCGCTGCGGTTTGAGACAGCGCGCCAGCGCCTTTCCCAATATTCAAGCTCGCCACGCAGGGCTTTAGGGTCATGGTTGGTAATTGCCCGGCCATTAACCCCCGTGAATGACACGCTTTTACCGTCCAGAGAATCCCGGTAAGCCTGGCGCACAGTTACCAGCATCTGCTGAATTTCTGATTTCGTCACAGCCAGCCTCCGTTGTCACTGACACCCAGCCAGCCACCAGAAAGCGGGCTGGGCTGTTCAGTTACAGAAACAGGAGACGAACGTACAGGTACCGTTTTTTTCACAGCAATCTCCCTGGGGCGATCCCCGTCTATGATGTTTGAATTACTCTCCTGAGCGGCAGCCCAAGTCGGGGGCTGTTCCCAGTCCCGGATTTTTTCATAACCACGCAGGACAGCGACGGCATGGGCATAACAGAAAAGGTCAAAGGCTTCGTTATTGCCTTTTCCGGGCTTGCGCCATTTTCCGTCCGTGCCACGTTCTTCGTAGGTCAGTTCTTCGTAGAACCACTCCCCCAGCCAGTCAGGAAAATGGATATACCCGGCACCGGGTGTTTCACGCTCAAGGTTGTTACTGAGCTGATCTTTCAGCAGGTCTGTCTGCAACAGATATACCGGAACCTCACCACGCGCATCCGCCCGGCGATCGCTTCGGCCTGTGTTGTCAGGGTGCGTTTTGGTAATGATTTTCTGGCGTCGGGTGCTGTCACCTTTTATCAGGTAAACCCGTTTACCCAGTCCGTCACGACGACACTGGCGCCAGAATTTATAGGCGTTATCCGTTACCCCATCTTCCCCGCCGCTGTCGACAGCCATTGCAAGAATGGGCATCCGCCGTGAAGGGTCTGACTGCAATGCATAGGTTTTTTCGAGGACATCCGTGATGAGCAGTTGCCAGTCTTCCGGATAGGATCCGGGATGCACCTGCTGTGCCTCACCATTTTCATCACAACGCAGGGACTGGCGGATGTTATAGCGGTCCACCAGCCAGCGTTCGCCGTTTTCACCGTACCCGATGATCTGGACGACAAAACGGCGCTTCTTCCCACCCTGCACATCCACCGACGCAAGAAGAAAACGGACTTTCGGCGGCACAAGTCGTTTGCCATAATCTTCTGCCCGCAGCATCAACACGTCAGCACGTCGCTGCTCACTGGCTGCACGGGGAAGATAAGGAAGCCCCCAGTCAGTATTAATTACGGTCTTGAGCGTTTCTTCGCTTCCGGTGGCCTCATAGTCCTGTTCCGCCGTCAGTAATTTGTAGACCAGTTGCGCCCATGTCTGGTATGCCGCCGCTGGTCCCTCCATCCAGAACGAGGCAATGCGCGAGCGTCGGGCTTCTCCGGTGATGTTGCCCTCACGGTCGATAGTTTGTCCCTCTCTCAACCAGACACCCTTTCCGTTCAGTTCCCGCTTCCTGTCGGCGGTAATCATGCCGCTACAATGCGGACAATCAATATGCGCCGCTTCACTGGCCTTTACCGGGTCAGACGTTTCCCGGTAGCCTGTCATCGCCTCCATGGCTGGTTGAAAGTATTCCCCGCAATGTGGACATGGCCAGTACCAGCGGCGACGATCGCCGCGGTTATATAAAGACAGGATCCCGGTCGTGGGAGGGGCTTCGTGAGGTGACTTTCTCCGCCACTTCGTATTGGTGATTTCCCTGCCCGGTGAACTCTCGACCAGCGTCATCCCAGCCGACATAAAGGTGGTGGTACGTTTTGAAGCAAGCGAAAATCCATCCCCTTCCCCGTCGATATCTTCCGGGAAGCGATCGTAATCCGTCAGCGCCACACACTTAAAATCTGAGGATGACATGATGTTGATAGACGGCCAGCCTATCTTCAGGTAGTTCCCGGCAAGGAAAGTCCGGTCATGCACGTTGTTGTCATTGCGTGAGGGACTCAGCCGGCATGCCACCTCCGGGCTGACACGAAATGTTCGGGCCAGACGTTTTTTGGAGTGTTCGCGCGCTTTCTCTTCCGTCATCTGAATGATGAGCATGTCAGACGGATCGCAGACAACGTTGTACACCACCCAGCCATCAATCAGACCAATGGTTTTACCCGTTCGGGCAGGGCCAACAAAAATGACAGCATCATATTCGCGTGATGCCAGGCAGTTCATCGGCTCCACAACATAAGGGGCAAGATTAGGATCCCACTCAACGGAGTTACCCACACCGACCGGAACACGCATATATTTATGTACGGCTTCGGCTACAGGCATTCGGCGCGGTGCTCTGATGATCCCGGCAGTGTTTTTTCTTAGCTCCGCCGCCGTGGCCTGTCGCATGGCTTACTCCTCTTCTGGCGAACTGTCCTCCTGTTCCGGTGTATCTGCCTGCTCAACCTTCAGGGCTATCTGATCTCGCAGGTCATCAATGACTTTTTGCACCCGAACGACAGCTGCAGGCGTCATCGCGCAATCACGTTCAAGAATATCCGGCAGCGTTTCCAGCACCTGAACGACGGCTTTTGCCATCGATGAAAATTCTCGGGTCACTGTCGATGCCGGGATTAACTCACCTGTTTCCTGCTGGAATTTAAGCCTCTCGCGTTCAGACTGAAACCATGCCTTACGATCCGGCGGTAACATCTTATCGATATCCACCAGCTCGGGTGCCGTGGTCCGGCCCAGCAGTTCCCGGAGAATATCGACAACAGAATAAAGCTTGAGACGAGAATTACTGCCCGGAGCAGGCTCAACATTATTCAGCCTGCTGGAGATCGTCTGACGATGAAGATCGGTCACCGCTGCCAGCTGATTGATATTGAGGCGAAGGTTTTTCAGTTCGTTATCCATGATGATGAACAATATTTAACCATTTCGACATCGTAAATAATTTCACGACTGAAATATCAACAAGTTAAGGGAATGATGATGATGCCGATAAAATGCAAAAAACCAGCCGTTTTCCGCGTGTCCTCGCCCCCTCGGTGTTCAGAATCGCCAGAAGGACCCGTTAAAAGGTAGGCAGAAAATCTATGCTTAGAAGTGAAGGCTTTGACAACGTTCTAAATTTTATGACAGAAATAAAAAAGCATTACCTTTCAAGATAATGCTTTTCACTCGAACTGAGTCTTATACCAATTAGATTAATGTAATTTTAATATCATAGCTTTCAAGCCCAGTCATTTTTTCACGAGCAGTAAACTGGATGTCGGAAACTTCTTTTCCCGTCTTCTTTTTGAGTTCAATAATTTTTTTTGTGATGAATTCAGAAATATCCGCTTCAGTTTTTCTTTTTAAATCTTCGACGTTCATTGTTTACCTCTCTTGATCTCTAACGTATCAACGCCAAGCATGTTACATTCCCCGTGGAGCACTTGTATAAGCGCTGACATGTTTAAAAGATAGAATGGAAAGACTCAATTATCAAGAGGTTGCAGTACAATCTTCATGCAAAAGAGCTCGCGCCCCCACAAACTACTGTACTAAAATCCGGGTAGGTCACGAAACAACCAGTTCTCATCTCAAAAGCTTCGATGCAGCCTCGAGAATCTCTTCGGAACTGACATCACGGTCAGAAGCCACATAAACTATTTTATGGTCTCCAGTCAGAGATGGGAATCCCGCAGACATCACGGATAAATGAGCTTTTTCTCCATTGGGAAACTCACGCATTATCGTCGTAACACCCTTCATTACAGATACAACTACTGCCGGTTCTGAGTTAAAAAAAACAATTACTTTTTTCATAATTATACCGTGATGGTTCTTACATAAATGAACAGTTAAGCATACAAAAAAGGCTCCATAAGGAGCCTGAAATTTATTTTCTAAAATCTAACGAAGACTGACCAGAACGAATGTATAGTGCAACATTATCAAATGTTATCATTGTTGATTTGCAAAAAATACATTTTGCTCCGAAAGGATTTTTTTCAGTAACATCAAAGTTTGACGTTCTGTATTGAGATCCGTGACAACACGGGCATCTGAAGTGAATATTATTAGTAATAACAGTTACCTTATACAGCCACGACATTAACTGCCGAGGGTCCTTTGGGTCCCTGTTCAACACTAAATTCAACTTCCTGATTCTCATTCAGAGTTTTGAAATCATTGCTCTGGATAGCAGAGAAGTGTACAAACACATCTTTACTGCCGTCCTTAGGGGTGATAAACCCAAAACCTTTTTCAGGATTGAACCATTTTACTAAACCAGTCATTTTATTAGACATAATCATTACCTTAATTGAGTGGGCCCTTGGGCAGATTGGTCCGAAAAAAATTATCAGAGAGAAAAGCTAACAAGGAAATCTCAACAGGAACAAGGAATAAAATTACTTCAGCGACTGCTTCAGATAAATTCGTAACAAACCAGAGATTCATTAACGCATGATTAACCAAACATAGCAAGATTTAGTTTTGTAAGGAAATAACACATAACTTTGAGCATAAAAATTAATTTAAATAGCTTAAATCGAAAATCATGTCATGCTGCTTAAGACCTTTATCTAGCATCCTAAGTTGTCAGGGATTTTGACTCAGGGATGAGTCGTATTTCATTCATTGGATAATTCATATCCATCACATGTAAAAGTGCCAACCTCTTAATTTTTATCTTTATTTTGCCTTTTTTCTATGCGTCCATTATTGGTATTTCTCATAACCTCATATACGCGTTCACAAGTTAATCCGGCATAGAAGCGGTCGTCAGCAATCTCAGCATAATATTTAGCTTCTGCTGCAATATTTCCGAGCATGTCGGCGAGCATTGTGACGTCGGCTCTGGCTGTTTTGCTTCTGACGGTAGCGGCAAGATCTGCGGTGTGCTTTGCGGCATCCAGGCTGGTGGCAAGTTTTGTTGCTTCGGTGCGCAACTGGCTAACAGTGGCAGACAAGCCAGCAGCAGTGGCAGCAGATTTAGCGACTTGTGCTTGTGCATCTTTAACGGCCTCATCCCGAGCAATAATTCGCCCTTGTTCAATCATGCGGGCTGCGGTCTGCGCGTTCGCCATTTGCGATGATTCCACACTATCACGTTCCGCCCACTTACTTTCCCAGCCACGGTTACTCCAGGCATTTCCGCCGATGAATGCGACGGCCACCAGCAGCAAAATGGCAATAAACTGATAGCGCAGGCTCACTGGTCTATCCCCCAGCACGTCAGCGCGCTTTCCTGGTCTCGTCGCTCTACCTGCCCATAGCAGCCATTTTTCTGGCCTTTGGTCTGGCGACAATCGCGACCATCGTCTTTAATCCACCAGCGAATGGCTTCACATGCACCTTTACGGTCTCCTGTATTAATTCGCTTATAGAAAGTAGACGGGAAGCATTTTCCGGGACCGATGTTATATGGGCAGAAAGATGCGATCCCGGCTTTCTGTGGTTCGGTCAGTGGTACCTTGATATTTCGCTCAACCCACGCCAACGCCTTGTCGCGTTCTTTGCCATTCACCTGGGCGCACTTCTCAGCAGACAGTTTCATGCCCTGAACTACCGGCTTATCATCAACCATCGTGGCGCCACGGCAAATCGTCCAGAGCCCTCCGCCGTCGCGATACGCCGTCAGACTATTCCCCTCTTTCTCATCCAGAAACTGATCGAGAATAACGGGCGCGGATGCCCCGGCAAGAATCAAACCAACGACAGCTGCACTCAGTTTATTCTTCAGCTTTGGTGGCATAGCCATTGCGCCGATCCTCCCGTTCTTTCCAGCGGAAATACCAGTTCACTGCACAGGTGATAACTGTGCATGCGATACCGACAATAATTGCCCAGTCACTCAGGCTTAACCCTGCAATTCTGTCGGCCAACATCCAGGACACCTCTTTTGCTGTTTTAGCTGTTTCGGCATATGCCTTCGCTGATACACCGCAGCCGGTCAGCGTGGTTCCTGTTCCATATGAAAGTCTGCTGTAAATGGTGCTCATTCTGGTCATAGCCTCACCTCCGATTTTTCGGATGGCGCTGTGTGTGTATGAAAAGGGTCAGGCTTCACGTGCTGGATTTATCAACAAAGCACGTAGTGAGTGATACCCGTGAGCCTGAAATGAAAAAGGCCGCCATGCGGCAGCCTCGGAGTAAGTACGGGTGTTTACATTGGTGGAGTGATTGGGCCTTGTAGCACCTCAGCTTCACCGTTATGGCAAATGTCATCGCCTCTGGTCAGATGCCAGACACCTGTGATTGTTTTACCTGTTTCCAGATCATCAACAGTGTCATTCGTATAGTACGCTACCTGTACAACACCGACATGCTGAATCCAGTAATACCCTTCCTTCATATCTCCCCCAATAACTAAAAATCATATTGTAAAGGAAGACTCATATGCTGTTTGTGCAAGAAAACACAACGGACAAGGGTGAGACGTCCCATTAGGTCACTGTCCGTTTTCTCAGATAGGGGCATTCTCATACTCAGGTTCTTTACGAGACTTTTTCTTAGTGCTATTCACCGCTAACCACTATCTTCTCGGCGACTCATTACAATCAATCTATGCGCGTTACCTTACTAATGGCTATATCAATTCAGTCACCGATATTTTTATCAGCTTCCTATCTTTTCATAAAATTAAGATTTCCTGGGCAAATTAAGGTAAAGTTGAAGTCCATCCATCAAGGAAAAGCCTATGTCAGAACGTAAAGACTCTAAATCACGCCGTAACTATCTTGTCAAATGTACCTGCCCAAACTGTACCCAGCAATCTGAACACAGTTTTTCAAGAGTACAAAAAGGTTCCCTTTTAATCTGTCCTCATTGCAATAAAGTATTCCAGACGAATCAAAAAGAAGCAGCCTGAATCTGTTTGAGATACCGTTTCTCGCACAGAATCACTACGTCTGTATTTTAAGATTATTCAAGTTACAGATAATAAAAAACCCGCTGGCTGCGGGTTTAGTATTTTCATATTCAATGAATAGTAATTATGATGATATCTGGGAAAACCATCCCCTTGCATACTTTAGTAGTGTAAGGCAAGCAGTTAGTCTCTACCGTTAAACTTTCCGTGCAGTGAACCTACACTCAACGACAATGGTCAGTATACTTTCTTTTCAAGATAGAGATGAAATATGCTCACCGTTGCCTTTAATGCTGGATCAGTAACATTCTAACGCTACTGATCCAACAATACATCCATTACTTCTGTCAGTATATCTACTCAGGCCTTAGCCGTCATCGTTATCGCATACAGACAAAAAAAGGATTTTACTCTGTGATAACTACACTGCCGGCAACCGGACCTTTAGCACCATTCTCAATGGAGAATGAGACTTTTTGGCCTTCAAACAAGGTGCGGAAATTATCGCTCTGGATAGCAGAGAAATGAACAAATACATCTTTACTACCATCTGCAGGAGAGATAAAACCGAATCCCTTATCAGCATTAAACCATTTTACTAAACCAGTCATTTTATTTGACATTTTCATTCCTTAATTTGGCCTTCCGGCGAACATGGTTTTATTACAGAAACTACTTAGCGCTTAGTGGAGAGACTCAAAGAAGGGATAAATATACAACACCTGAAATGAGAACTGCTTTAGTAAACTACTTTGTATTTTGTCTGATCTTAAAACCGACACAATCATTAACGCATGGGCGTATATAATAATCAATATTTATTTTAGCCATCCAGATCTCACGATGGCCGAAAAGTATTTCTGGCATTATCTATGAGCATGTGTATAGTGCACCTCGTTATTAGCTTTAAGGAATTTTTTTGTCTCGTAAAATGACAGGTATTGTCACAGCCTTTGACTGCAAAAGCGGAAAAGGTCTAATCTCCCCCTCCGATGGTCGCAAAGATGTGCAGCTTCACATTTCAGCTCTAAACCTCCGTGACTCAGAAGTACTCCTTCCCGGATTACGCGTTGAGTTTTGTCGAATAAATGGTCTTCGAGGCCCGTCGGCAGCGAACGTATATCTCTCATGACTTGTAGCCCCCTCTGACTTCTGGAATCATAATAGATAATTTAAAAACAGGGAGAGTTTCATATGTATCCGAAAATCTACTTAAACGACTGGCTGACAGGTCTTAAGAGCTCATGCTGCACGCTGATAGCGACTATACTTCTTTTCATCTAACCTGTTAGTTCGCCGCGTCCTGCTGGCCCCAGCTTGAAAGCAGGGGCTAGGAATCATGGTATCATCTGGAAAACACTGCAAATTCAAGCAGATGTTATTACAAATTGCGGTGCGAAATAACAATACTTAACAGACTAAATAGCTTTTTGGAATTCCACAACCCTTTTTGCTTTATATGTGCCAGTATTTTTTCTCGGGCATTCTATATCCATCTCCAGAGTTACATCCACCATCGCCAAGCAACCTTCAATAAAACCCTCAGCAGCCTGCAGTCGCTTTAATACTTGCGTATGGGAAATTCCCAACTTTTTCCCCATAACACGAACGGGAATACAATGGATGTAATACCATTCAAGCATCACACACAAAAGAGGATCATGTTTCTTAAGTCTGGCCATTGCGCAATTAATAATTAACCCATCGTTATCACTGCAAGACAATCTGGTTTTGCATGTCTGGGGCAACAGCCCCTTGAATCCTGCTGCTACTGGAGAATAGTTCACTCCTGAACTATCACTAGCGACCCAACCGCCCCATCGTTTTAAAGCCATCTGAATATCTCGCATGTTATCTCCTCTATTCATGCCAGTACGCCGATTGCCAGCGCACGATCTATAACGCGAAAAACAAGCATCAACTGGTCACCATATTTCGCTTCAAATGCCACAGGATCAGCATGCAACTCATCGTGATGTTCTCTGCACAGTGGTATAACAAACCAGTCGTGCGCCTTTGTTCCCATCCCCCCCTGTCCATGGCCAATCAGGTGATGCGGATCATCTGCCGGTCGCCTACAACATTCGCAGGGTTGAGTTTTAATCCATGCCAGATATCTGGGAGCCATCCAGCGGATCCGCTTTGGACGTTTCATAAAGGTTTGCGGGGACTCAGGATCGACCAGAACACTAATTACGGGCTTAACCGCTGGCACCTGTGCTGGTGCCATGTTCACGGTTACTGTGCTGGCTTTGGCTGTAATGATGCTGGTGGAGGACACGCCAGGTTCGATATCGCATTCACGCATGACTGGCTGATGCTCTTCTGAAGGAATACGAAGCGCCCGGCAGGCTACTGATTCGGGAATTGCGTCGGTAACCCCCATACGTACCGCCCACCAGCAAAGCTCCGCAAGCGACAGTTCTCTGGATGGATCCTGATTAAGCGCCACCATAATGCTATTGATAATCCAGCTAATAACATTACGTCTCGCCAGCTCTGCAAGTTGCTCGCTGTAGTGGTCACGCAAATGGTTATCACAATGTCCACACAGAAGAACCGATCCGGGTTCATGACGCAGAGTGGTTAACTCGTGATAATGGTAATCGCTGTGTGGCCATTGGCAGCAGCCTCCGCCATAACGCAGAAGCCAGTAATCAAGGCCACTCAAACCACCAACTGCCTTAATAACTTTTTCATCCAGGAAGAACGGTCGCAGGGACTCGTCACACGCAAGCGGCTGGCGAACGTCAGGAACACGGCCTGCAGGCAAACGCTCCATACCTGCTGGCTGGCTTTCCACCAGTACACGCTCAGAACTGAATAATGACATCAGCTCACTGCCCGGCTTGAGCAGCACAATTCCAAGTTCACGCGCAACCACGGGTTTAAGCAACGCCCTCATTCTGCAATCTCCCCGATAATTATTTGCCCCTTCTCTCCCCATAATTTAGTGACGCGTGAATCCCAGATGTGAGCATCATCTTCGTAAATGGCATCCATCAGGGCTTTCATCATGTTGTCGAAATCAGGTTTAGCCTGGTGTGGTTTACCATTGAACTCAGCCCGTTTCTTTTTGCTCCAGCTCGCTGGCATCGGAAGAATGAAGGTGACATGTGAACCGCTCTCCGCCAGCTCAACACCCCGCAGACGAACTTCATCACAGAAAGCCCAGTAACGCAGAACCTCGGGGCGTTTTTTCCATTTGTCAGCACGCGTCATTCTGGGCTTGCCCATTGGGGTGATATCGTAGACTTTCACATTCACCTCCAGATCCGTTGTTGCCAGGTTCTGTCCTGACGAGGAGGCTTAGATACTTCCGGCAAGAACGCGCTGATCGTCCAGTGAATAAAGTCATTATCCAGACTACGCTTGGTCTTAATCTGCTTTGCTTTATAGCGGGCTTCCAGTTCGTCAGCCTGCTCAGTGGTGAGTTGGGTGTGTTGAAACCAGCTTTTCTTCATAACGCACCTCTGGATGCGGCAAAAAGAAAATCGCTGGCGTTGGTTAACGTCAGTATGTGGGATTGCTTGAATTGATCTTGCGCCATGGGCTTTTCTCCTGTGGCGCAGCAGGTATAGGTTGTTCAGGCCTATGACGGGAGTGTAACAGATTTCTGGGTAACGCGATAACCAGCCCTTTCCAGCATCTGAGTAAACAACGTAGGTGTACCAATAATTTCATCATCCTGAAGAGGCATGAAAGACACCATGCTACCGCGACGGTACATCAGTGCGCGCTCACACTCAGGAAATGATCGCAGCCTGGCAACGATGACTCCATCGTGACATCTGATGACTGCGTAGCCTTTTTTGGGCAATTCTAATTTTTCTTTCACTTAAACTCCCCCATGCAATCGGGATAAAGTAATACCCAAAAAACTAATAAAACCAGTCGTCAGCGCTTTCCCAGGTCTCCTGGAGGATTTCCTCCACCTTCGTTTTATCGCCCTTATCGCCACCAAAAACTGTCAAGCTATCACCGCCAGCCGTGCGGATAACTAGAGAACAATTTCCATATTGATTCTGAAGTCGCTTAAGCAGCTCTTTCTCAAGTGCGGGTATGGCTCCGCGCGGCAGGTCTTTTGATTTGTTGATCGTAAGTTCTACCTTCATAATTCCCTCTACATCAAAATACTGTACATTCATACAGTATACCTATTGAATCTCATATTCAAGTGGTTAATAGCACTTTTTGCCAAAGCCATGCCGTTGTATACACTGAGCTTTTCCTAGCATTAGGGATTCACTAAATCTGAGTGGCAACACTGTATAGATAAGAAAAAACCCGCCGGAGCGGGTTAAAGATCCAGAGATTAAATAGTTTAAAGGCTGTATTCAAAAACTAATTAACCATCAGGCGTAGGGCTAAATCATCCGGGTAGGGGTCAAAATAGTTCTGAGTAAGCAAATAGCGATCTGGATATTCAGCCAGATAGTGCTTTAGCAAAGTAAGTGGAGCGAGTATCGGCAAGAGTCCACTGCTATAGTTGAGAATAACGTCACGCAGTTCTCCGCGCTGACGTGTATTCAACTGGTTACGGAAGTATCCCTGGATGTGCATCAACACGTTGGTATGGTTTTTCCGTGAGGACGGCTTCTTGAGGATTGCCATTAACTTTTCTCGGTAAAGAACAAAAAATGCTTCCAAATCATTCCACTCATGCATCGAAGCAACAAAAGGCCCAATTTCACGATAGCCTGCTTGGTTATGAGCCAAAAGCTGGAGCTTATAGCGACTATGGAAACTAAGTATCCCATGACGCGTAAGGCCATTAGCCCTTAAGATGTTAAGTTCATTGAGAGCAAAGATGCGCTCGACAAAATTCTCCCTCAGTACCGGATCGTGCAAACGTCCATCTTCCTCAACCGGCAACCACGGATATGCTTCCATTAACGCACCAGTAAAAAGGCCCGTGCCTTCTTTCCGCCCACGATTTCCCATTTCGTCATACAACCTCACTCTCTCCATACCGCAACTCGGTGATTTGGCACAGACAATAAAGCCAGACAAGGTGCTAAGCCCTCGGATATATGGAGTTGTGAATTCAGTCATTTTGTCAGTTATATCCTCACCAGGCTCGTGACTAAAACGCATGCGAATATAACCTTCATTGGTTTGAACCAGGCGCAATGCTGGGCGGGGAACAGATAAACCAATGGACATCTCCGGACAGACAGGCTTGAAAGTTACCCACTGAGCCAGTTCATCCATCGCAAAACCCATTCGTTTATGGCCGCCGTCGAACCGCACAGCTGTTCCGGTCAAGCATCCGCTAATCCCGATAGCTGGTTGAGTGTTCATATCGATACCCTCGTTAATTCAATGCCCACTTCGCGAAAGGAAAATCGTGACTGTTCAAATGATAATACCTAATCTATTTATATCATTCTTATTACAGATAAGCATAACCATGAGGACATCGCCAGCGTAATGAAAAGGAATCAGATAGAGCCGTAAAGTTGAGGTTCCTTCACTCATCCTTAAATCTTACGCCTACCACTAGCAGGACATGCTCAACGTCGAGTAGTGAAAGCCATGTTCCGCCGTTTTTCGGTTGTCATGCTGGCATCCTCCCCACGATATCTATAACCCGGCGCATAACTGCACTTCCCCGAAAATCTGCAGGTAACTCAATAACAGGTTTACTCGATCCGTATGAAAAACGCTGGAGATCGAAATCAATCACAGCCTTCTGATCCCTGAACAAACCAAGACGACCGTAACGAATGAGTTCGCCGCGTTCGGCTGCGACGCGGAAATACTTCTCAGCAGTCTGACGATGCAGCGACAACATCTGTGATGCCTCGCTAACGGTTAAGCGTCCACGGATTTTCACCTCTTCAATGATCACCCGAATAAGTGCCGCCTGCTCTTCTGGTGTATTTGGTCTTGGCATGCTGATCATCTCCGGGCCATACGTAGACATTCATTACGTTGCTGCGCTATACGTGACACTTCAGCTGAACTACGGGCAATGTCTAACATGTCGGTATATACCTTTGCCGCGCGCCGCCAGAGTCCCCGTGACTTAAGGTCTTTCGCCATTTTCTCCGCTAATTGCGTTTCAGCCGGATCGCTTTTCTCTTCCATGAAGGGCAGCTTTACGTCAGGTAATTCTGCATCCGGAGAGATGTTATAAACATACTGAGTTCCGTTGTGAGTGCGCAGGACTGTGCCGCTGACAGTCAGCGCGCGCAGAAACTTACCAGCGGTACCGGATGGAATATCCAGCGCTTCACACACATCACGTAATACGCAGTTCGGGGTATGGCGTACCACTATCGCTACCCGATCTTTCTGAGAGATTTCTATGGTCATTGGTCAATACTCGTTTTAGTTACTTCACGACCCGTAAATGGGTCACATTTTTGCGATAACTTCCCCAGGCGAAATTTACCCAGATACCGTCATCCATGGTTAAGCGGTCCATGACCCGCTCACCCAGAACTTTTGATAATTCGTCATAATTCAGGTTTGTAAGTACACCCACTGGTTTCATTGACGCCATACGGCGATCGATAATCTGATTAAGTAATACCCACTCATTGCGCGTATCACGTTGAACACCAACCTCATCAAGAACAAGCAAATCAACCTTGCACAAATCGTCCAGCAAATCGGACTCAGACTGGCCCTCGTCATAGCACTTGCGGGCGCGAAGCATCAAATCAGGTACTGTCACAACCAGAACGGAATAATCGTGCTGAAGCAGGTAGTTCCCGATTGCCGCGGCAAGATGATTTTTCCCTGTTCCGCAACTACCGCTGAATATGAAACTGGTAAAGCCATTCCCAAAGTTATGGGCGTAGCTCTTTGCCATCGTCAGCGCGTGTTTCTGCCCGTCGTTGCTCACCTGGTAATTTGCAAATGAACACCCCCTGTGCAACTCGCAGATCCCTGAGCGCCCAAAAATCCTTTCTGAACGGTTACGCTGATTTTGTTTTTCCAGCTCAGCTGCGCGCTTTCGCCCTTCTTCCTGCTGCCAGGCCATTAATTCCTGACTGCTGGTAAATTTCGGCTGAACACCTGCAGGCATGAGATTACGTAGACGGCCAAGCAAGTCATGCGTCGATTTCATCGTTACCCCCTGAATCCCGGCGGGATCTGAGTGTCAGGTTGTGAAACGCCAAAGCCAGCCTGTCGACGTGTACCTGCCGATGGTGAGGAAGATTTGGCGCGTGATGTTTTCAGGCTGGAAGCAAAAGTCTGTTCCCACTGGATGTGGTGTTTAACTTTCCCTTCACATTTCCAGTAGTCCCGGAACTGCTGTAATTCGACGGAGGTATACCCTGGTAGATCCCCAAGGTTTATTCCCCACTGCGCAGCCTGGCGTACAAAGTCATCACCAGGTGTCCAGTCATCTGTGATCGGAAATTTGCCTATGGGCGGTAAAAAGTCACCTGGCGCGTGTAACTCTCTCTCTTGGTTTTCTTTTAGATCTGTATCTGTATCTGTATCTGGATCTTTATTAGTTGGGTTTCCGTTGGTGTTCTGTTTTAACGGCTGCTCAACACCCGTTGAACACCCGTTGTTATTTTGTTGGTTATTCGCTCCTTTTTTAGCTTTTCTCGCCTGAGCGGATGCCTTTCCAGCTGCTGACTTTTGGCTGATTGAGTTTTTAACCGCCTCCAGATCACGCTCTATACGCTCCTGTACCCATTCGGTTCCGTTATCGTTAAAAAACTCTTTCAACGAAGGTTCAACGGCATCCCAACGGTCGTTACTCAGCCGTGCAATTTTCGATAGACGGTTTTTGGGGATCGGGCGACCTGTTTGCCAATAATTGAACATCAGTAGCAGGTATGCGCCATGCTCTTCTGTAGACAGATGCATGGTGTCCGCCAGGTAATCAGCAATGTAAAGTTGCATGTAAGGCAGAGCTGCCATGGTTACTCCCTTGTCCGGTTTCCCGGCGCGTAATGGTTATTGCTCAAAACTCGATTAAAACAATTGCGGCGCTACAGCGCTTAAACTCGCCAGTAGTGGTCCCGCCGCGTCAGCAGGTAACATGTTGAACAATGCGATTGCTGCTTCACGAATTTCCTTCTCCAGTTTCTGTAACGGAGCGCCGATTAATTTCGCATGGTGTGCCTCACTGCACTCTTTGATAGCGTTCGCCACCAGCTCCGCTTCTGTGCTCGCATTACTTAGCCCGTGCTTCCTAGCAATCTGAACTGGCATAGCAGCAATGATTGAGCCTGACAGCTGCATAACGTAAGCCGTATACTTTTCTGACCCTCCTTCGTTTTTCAGATATCGGAATAAATTCTGCTTATTAACAGCAATTCCGCGGCCATCTGCCTTGGCCCACTCTTCAGCCACCAGCTGAGCGATCCGTTCCTGTGCCTGTCCTGGTAATGTCGATTCCCATTCACGAACGGCAGCCAATATGGCACGGTGCTGGATGCCGTCACGGCGCTGGGGTTTAAAATGATTTTCCGTTTTCAACGGAATAGCTAAACGCTGGCTATGATGTTGATACGTGGCTGATTGCATGATTAAGCCTCCTTTTGAGGTAAACCATCAGTGGGGTTTGGATAAAGATCCGGTCTGATTTCATGTGGGGTGACTTTCCAATCCAGCGCCCTGCAGGCGTTTAGAACCTCTGTGCTGGCGACTTGAGTGCGAAACCAGACTGAAACTGTCTGTGAGTTTTTGCCTAAGCGGCGAGCCAGTTCTGATTGGCTGCCACACAGTGAAAGTATTTTCTGTTGAATGTGATCTTTCATGCTTCCTCCCAATTTAAGAATCACATAATTGATAAATAATTTGTCAATGTCAAGAAACTTAATCAATCACATCTGATAAGAAAGTTTGTATGCTTGCTTATGGGTTTGATTTGGATACGAACATGAACTTCGAAGAAAGACTGTTACGAGCTCTTGATGAAGCTGGAATATCTCAATCTGAGTTGGGTCGCAGGGTTGGGGTAAACTCACAAACGGTTAGTAACTGGTGCAATACCGGCAATTTCCCACGCAAGGAGAAACTGGCCCTATTTCCAGAAGCTCTAGGTAAGCCGTTGTATTGGTTCTTTTTAACCGATGAAGAAGAGTCTTATCTTAAAGCGACCAGTGAAAGTAAAACGGTACTGAATGAGAAACAAGCTGCGCTACTGGAGATTTTTGACCAGCTACCAGAAGTCGAACAAACCCGCTTCATTGAACTAGCCAGCAATCGACTTGAAGAGCTTGATAAATTCATGGCTGAATTTCTCAGCAAAAGAAAGATCGAGCCATCCCCCACTAAAGATTGATTCCAACCATACAAGAGGTCGCTTAAGGCGGCCTTTTTTATTGCTTCCCATCGCCAAAAGAACCCACAAAAACAATCACTGAAATAAATTATGTCAAATCTCCGTTGACTGATGACATATTTATTTGTAGTCTGATTTTAGAAAATCAGTCATCAAGGCAGGACGCCCACGAAGTAGCTGCCGGCGGCATACGAATCACCGGATGAGATGGCAGGCATTAACACGCAGCAGGTTCAACGTTCCGCCAGCCTGGCGACAAGGGCAACACAAGAGGATAAATCCATGATCGATTTCGCACGTAAACCAGTGCGGTGTCAGGCCGTACATCTAAATCGCATTGAAGTCATCATTCGACTGATTTGCTACACGCTTGCCCAGAAGGGCGACCCGTCTGCCGACCAACAGACCGTAGTTCGTTAATAACGAGTTTGACCAATGGCTGTTGCCAGCATCAGTAAGGAAGTGACTATGGAGTTTGGAATGAAACGTGTGGTGGCATCTGTTCAGGTGGTTGCCATCCTCAACAGGATTTACAACGGCAGCCCTGTTTCCATCGCATCTATCAGTAAGGAATCAAAGCTGTCTGTGTCTTACCTCGAGCAGATTTTCTCGAAACTGCGCACCAGTGAAATCGTCACCAGCCAGCGTGGCGCTGGTGGTGGATACCACCTTAGCAAAGCAAACCCCAGCGTGGCTGACGTCGTTCGCGCCGTTACTCACACGCCTGATTCATTTGAGCCCGTGCTGAATGCTCTGGAGTGGGTCCCCGTCGCACAGCTGGCGCAGGGAAAATCCCCCACCCCATAAAGCACAAAACCCGCGCAAGGCGGGTTAAGTACCCGGTCAGCCGACCAAAGCTTTCCGGAACGAGTTTTGACCAATAACCACTACCTTAGGCGGCGATCATCAGCTGCCGGGTATCTTACAATCCTATGGAGCCCGAACGCAATGTTAACGTATGCGTATCTTATTAAAGCCAAAGCGAAAGCAACTGAGGCAAAAAACCTGTTTTGCTGGTTCTCTGCGAAATCAGATTCCCGTGCAGAACGCGAAATCCTCAATATTCTCGAAGATAACGATATTGCCGTCGGTCGTGGCGCCGACTATCAATTACCTGTCCGCACCAACTGGTTTGTTGTTGACGATCTACCTGAGGAAAGCACACTTGATGACACATGGTGCGATCGTTACGAACTGGCAGAAGACCAGCAGACGTGGCAACTGAAACAGAAGCCGGAGAATGAAAATCTGGAGGCTTCCAGCCAGCAAAAACCTGAAACTTCCAGTGCCAATGTATCCACCAGCGATGCGCCAGCATTGCTCCGCCCCATATCTCGCCTGCGCCTGTCTCAGCGGCTGATTGCGCACCTGTTAAATGACGGCGAAGAGAAGGAAATCAGTGAAGCGCGGCACGTCGAGATCGGACAGATGGAACTGGACGATAATGATCTCTATATACAAAACCTGTTACTGGCCGTTGCAAATGTGCCAGCGGCGAAAGAGCTTTCTGCCCATGTCGAGTGGAACCTGGCAAACGCCATAAAAGAAGTCTTCGACCGTGAGCAGGTTTATACCGTCGCTTCATTTGAGGAATTTATTACCGAATGGATTACGGAACCGAAAATGCGGACTCAAACCGTGCAGAAGTGGATTAACGATAAGAAAGCACGAATTGTGGGTGATGAGCCCACCGTTCCACCTGTAACGCCAGAACTCATTACCGTTGCGACCCTCCCGCTACGCCAGCGCCTTTTAGCTCAGTTTATTTCTGATGAATATGCTTACCATATTGATACTGAACAGAAGAAAACCATTCAGGAACTTGAGCTGGATGTGGATAACAGCTACGTGCAAAATCTGCTGCTTGCTGCAGAGAATGTAGAACCATTCAGGAAAGCGCCAGAGATCGATATCTGGAAAATTGTCAGCGCGCTAAAAACTATTTTCCCGGTTGATGGTAAACGAGTGGATCTGTCTACCGTAATTCAGTTCTTTAAGGCCTGGTTCAACACTGAACACATTGATCGCGGGTTGCTGGTTAAAGAGTGGTGTAAGGGCAATCGTGTGTCTCAGATTCAGCGCTCTGATGCCGGAACCAACGCTGGTGGGGGCAATAAGACCGATCGCAACCCGGAACTTGTCCACTCGCTGGACACTCTGGACATTGATATTGCGCTGGCCACACTTCCAATGGATTTCAACATCTACGATATTCCGGGTGGCGTTTTCCGTCGCGCAAAAGAGATCATTGCTAAAAACGAAAGCCCGTTCAAAGAGTGGTCCGTCGCCCTGCGCAAACGCGCTGGCATCCTGGATTATTCCCGTGCCGCTATTTTCGCGCTTATTCGCAGTGCAGAAGAAAACACTCACCATTTCCCGGAACTGCTGAGCCGTTACATCAATAAGAACCTGACTGAAACCGACCACCAGCACCCAACTGAAGAAATCCTGGCGGCAGCCGGTCACGTGCCAGAAAAAAGCTGGGAAAACGAGATTAACGAGAAAGTCACAGCTGAACAGAACGCTGTAGCCAAACAACCAGAAATCGCCAACATGGGCAACGGGGTGTTCTCCATCGGTGGCCTAATGGGGAACACGCAAGCGCCAGCTCTTTCTGTCGTAGACCAGGTACGCCAGCGCGCCGTCGAGGATAAATTACATCATGCCAATACAGAGGAAGCCACCAGCGATGTGCAGATGGAAGAAACTGACAACAACGAAATCAAAGCTAATCCTGAAATGTCTCAGAGCGAAACAGCAGTTTTGCCAGTTAAAAGCGCTGATGCAACTGGTGACGCGCCAGCTTCCCTGAATAATGAACCCGTTCACCATATTAATACGGCCCCCCTGAACGCTTTTTATACTCACCTCATGGTTGATATGGAAACTATGGGCAACAGTCCTGATGCCCCAATAGTCTCTATCGGCGCTGTATTTTTCGATCCTTCAACTGGTAACACTGGTGCCGAGTTTTATCGGGTTGTCAGCCTTGAATCATCGATGTCGTTTGGGATGAAACCGGATGCGTCGACGATTCAGTGGTGGTTGAAACAATCGTCTGAAGCCCGCTCTGCCATTCTTGTCGATGAAGCCATGGGGCTGCTAGAGACTCTCGAACTTCTGGCTGATTTTATTGCTGAAAATGCTGCTAACGGTAGTCACACCGTTCAGTTATGGGGTAATGGGTGTTCGTTTGATAACGTCATTCTTCGCCGCGCATACGCGTTAACGGATACTCCCTTCGCTGTTCCGTTCTGGAATGACAGGGACGTAAGGACCATGGTTGAACTAGGCAAATCTGTCGGTATCAACCCACGCTACGACATCCCGTTTGAAGGTGACATGCACAATGCACTTTCTGATGCCCGGCATCAGATCAAATACGTATCAGCAATCTGGCAACGCCTGACCGCAAACTGATTTTCTAATTTCACAATTTACGGATCCTGCCTGGTATGTTTCTACAGGCAGGCCATCAGAGAGATGAGCTATGCACGAACTTACACTGTCTCCTCAGGAAATTGCAGAAATTACTGGCTATCAGCGCTACACCCACCAGCAGCGACAGCTGCGGTGTCACGGCATACCGTTCACCACTGATGGGCGGAACCGCCCAATTGTATTGCGCAGAAGTATTGATCCCGGAGTTTCTGAATTACCTAAGGTCGATGAATATGTTGCACTTGAGCCAAATTACGACGCAATCAATGGGCAGACCAAGAAAAGATCCTAAAGACAAGCACCTCCCGCCACGCGTAACTAAAAACCGTTATAGCTATGTGTGGAAGCCCAAAGGAACAAAACAAAGCGTAACTCTTGCACCTATTACCGGGACGAGTATGTCCCGGCTATGGGCGCGTTATGAGGAAGAAAAAGCCAAGCGTTCAGACGTAATGACATTTTCTAAATTATGGAAGTTATTCACCAGCAGCCCAGCTTTTGCTGAACTGGCTCCGCGGACACAGACTGATTACAGGTCGTATGAAAAAAACCTGGTCCCAGTGTTCGGGAATATGCGAGCAGATGACATAAAAATTGAGATGGTCAGGATCTATATGGATAAACGTGGCCAACGCAGTATTAACCAGGCAAACCAGGAACTCGGCGGGATGTCGCGTGTTTTCTCATGGGGATATGAACGAGGGTACGTGAAAGGAAATCCGTGCAAAGGAGTGCGCAAGTTCTCTTTAAAAGCTCGTGACGTGTACGTGACCGATGAAGAATATCAGGCAATTTATGAAGAGGCGGCACCAGCTCTCCGGGTTGGCATGGAGATATCTTACTTATGCGCAGCTCGCGTTTCGGATGTTCTCTCTCTCAAATGGTCGCAAGTAAGCGAGGAAGGCATTTTTATCCAGCAGGGAAAGACCGGGACTAAACAAATAAAAGTCTGGACTGAACGGCTTCATAACGCCATCGAACTTGCAAAAACTCTGGGTGGGCGGGAAACGGTTATCTGTAGCAGCAAAAAAACTAAATACTCGAAAAGTGGGTTTAACGATCTGTGGGAAACAGCAAGGGAAGCAGCAGGAAAAAAACTAGATAGAAAACTGCCGTGTACTTTTCATGATCTTAAAGCAAAAGGAATTTCAGATTACGATGGTTCAAGTAGGGAAAAGCAGCTTTTCTCCGGACACAAAACAGAAAGCCAAGTTTTAGTTTATGACAGGAAGATTAAGGTTTCCCCAACTCTAAATTTACCGCCGATTGAAAAATAGCGTTAACCTAAACTCTTATGCCATCTTTCAACCACAGACCATTTTTCTTTAAGAAATTTCAGTAGATGTAGCGGCTTTGAAGGCAAATGATTATTTTGAAATTGACTATAAACTTGATTCATAGCCTCGCTTGAAAGGGAAAGGATTTCTTGCACTCTAGACGCTCTTTCTTGTTGCGTCATGTTATGTGCAGTTTCGCAGTCAAGTGTTACTTTTGTGAGAAAGTCTGCAATGAATAAATTATCAATGTGAATACCCCTTGCATCAAGGAGTTCGATGTATTTGATTGATTGATTAATTTTTGTAAAAACAGTCATGATGAACATCTGTGAGGATGCTTCATCATGCTTAATTTTGGTTTTAATCTTGATACCATTCATATTTTTAATGACTGGTTTTGGCGATTTACATCTATCCAACCAATAATCAATCGCTAAGTCACTAACTTCATTCAATAATTTTGACAGGGCGTCAACGAGAGATTTGCTTTCAGAGCGAGTAGCAAGCTTTGCAGAGTTGTTATATGTAACAGCCCATCCTATAAATACTAAAACTATACTGGCAAGACTAAAAACCCAAGTATTTTGGGCTACTAAATCCAGTAGCCCAGGTTGCTCTTTGACCACTTAAACTATCCTTTAAGCCTTCTCAGGCTCGGCATTGTCTATAAAACGCTCAATTTGCTCTTTATAGAATGGCAAATCACTTTTAATCACTAAGCGTTTTTTTATGCCTACTTTTGGCAGTCCCTCTTTCCGAACTAACCCACCAAAGGCTTCTTCAAGGAAAGATGATCCTATGCCTAAAGCAATGCCGTTGAAGTCCACGACAACCTCTTCGTCACCGGCGCGTAAAGCGGGGACCAAGAAGTCCTTGCGGAACTTTTCAGCACTATACGGACTATCGCTTACAAACCGACCAAATGGGGTTTTTGAAAAGTCCTTAGCAATGACGATGTTAATCATCTTCTCCTCTCCTCGGAACCAAAGACCACTCGATTAGGGTTCCTGGTATGTTCTCAGGCAGCCACTCACAATTGGGCTTCCCATCACTAGAATTATAGCGGTATCTGGCGTGTCCAGTTAATACTAGTAGTGTTTCGGACTCCGCACATCCAGAACCTATAGGCCTTTTTATATCCTCAGAACCATTCCCACGTCCAGCATTTAAATGTCTAGAATGGCCTGAAGATAAAGCTGTTGAAACGGTTATGCTCTCACCTATCGTACCAGAAGAATCAATCACTGGTCCAAATGACCTATGTATTCCTAACCCTAGGTCACATATGATGAAAACTACGGCATTTTTTTCTTTACTGTACCATGAGCATTGCCACCAGCGTTTTCCACCTAATGCTGCATTTGCCCTTGAAAACAAGGATCCTCATATGCATGGTATGACACATTAAGCATAGCTTCGTTCAATGCTGAACTCATCAATCCGAAAGCATCAGCATTCAAAAGAGCTTTCTCTTGGAGGGTTGTAACAGTCTCAAGCCAATGCTCAAAAGGTTCGACAGCAGATTGATAGTATCTTTTTTCCTGAACCAAACCTTGTAATTTCTTAAAGGTATTTGCTGTCAGTGCAGATGACAACCCAGTGCTGACGATCCATCTATGCCCGTCAGGGTTTTCTTCTTTTTTAGGAAATTTGAACCGTATGCGACTTTGGACTTTTGTAATTAGCTGAGCCCTGCTAACTATCGCAAACAAAAGTACTGTCGCAGCCGCGCTCGCGTAGACGACCTTAGATAGATCAATAGTGAGCTCGTGCTCATTTTTAACTGCAACGACGTCGATAAAATTTAGAAAATTGAGGGTAGCTGGACGATGTTCGTCTGAGTAAACACACAATGTTTTGGGACTGGTGAGTTTAGTCATTTCCGCTATCCTTGCAAAATATTGAAAGGGGGGATCAGTTTTTATACCAAGTGAATATACCAACACTTTACCAAGTGTGACATCTGTCGTTGTAGTGAAACGACATAAGTGCTTGAATAGTGGCGGAGAGAGGGGGATTTGAACCCCCGGTAGAGTTGCCCCTACTCCGGTTTTCGAGACCG
>NZ_JBKGLW010000021.1:0-37247 GCF_046555775.1 Citrobacter sp. U14242 | reverse complement strand
CGATGGAGGCGCATTATAGGGAGTTTCCCTCAGCCCGCAACCCTTAAATGACAGAAAAATGACTGACTGCTGCATTCCACAGCAAAAGCCCACTTTATACCCATTTACACACAGAGTTATCCACAAACCGCATCCTCCTTTCTATGATCTTCTCTCTGTCAGAGCGGCGTCATATCGGAAGAAGCAGGGATCAGAATCGAAAATTAAAAATTCGCGAGCGTTGCGCAAACGTTTTCGTTACAATGCCACCGCACAACAAGGATGCCCCGTAAGGGGCGTTAGCTGAGTTTTTACGCAAAAATTCAGCTAACGCTCTCTGTAATAGTCAAATCCAGGGGATTTACCATGCAACAACGTCGTCCAGTCCGCCGCGCTCTGCTCAGTGTTTCTGACAAAGCAGGTATTATCGAATTCGCTCAGGCACTTTCCGCACGTGGTGTGGAGCTGCTTTCTACAGGTGGCACTGCGCGCCTGTTAGCAGAGAAAGGTCTGCCAGTGACCGAAGTTTCCGATTACACCGGTTTCCCGGAAATGATGGATGGACGCGTGAAGACCCTGCATCCAAAAGTCCACGGCGGCATTCTTGGCCGTCGCGGTCAGGATGATGGAATAATGGAACAACACGGTATCGAACCTATCGATATGGTGGTTGTTAACCTGTATCCGTTCGCCGAGACCGTTGCCCGTGAAGGTTGCTCGCTGGAAGATGCGGTAGAGAACATCGATATCGGCGGCCCAACCATGGTGCGCTCTGCCGCCAAGAACCATAAAGACGTGGCTATCGTTGTGAAGAGCAGCGACTACGATGCCATTGTTAAAGAGATGGATGCTAACGAAGGCTCTCTGACCCTCGACACCCGTTTCGACCTCGCCATCAAAGCCTTCGAACACACCGCCGCCTATGACAGCATGATCGCCAACTACTTTGGCAGCATGGTTCCGGCGTATCACGGCGACAGCAAAGAAGCCGCTGGCCGCTTCCCGCGCACGCTGAATCTGAACTTCATTAAGAAGCAGGATATGCGCTACGGTGAGAACAGCCACCAGCAGGCGGCCTTCTATATAGAAGAGAACGTCAAAGAAGCTTCCGTGGCAACTGCACAGCAGGTTCAGGGCAAAGCGCTCTCTTATAACAACATTGCCGATACCGACGCCGCACTGGAGTGCGTGAAAGAGTTCAACGAACCGGCCTGCGTTATCGTTAAGCACGCCAACCCGTGCGGCGTGGCGGTAAGTTCTTCTATTCTCGACGCCTACGACCGTGCGTATAAAACCGACCCAACTTCCGCGTTTGGCGGCATCATTGCGTTTAACCGCGAACTGGATGCAGAAACGGCACAAGCTATTATCTCCCGCCAGTTTGTTGAAGTGATCATCGCGCCATCAGCCACAGATGAAGCACTGAAGATTACTGCGGCTAAGCAGAACGTTCGTGTCCTGACCTGTGGTCAATGGGCCGATCGCGTTCCAGGCCTGGACTTCAAACGCGTTAACGGCGGTCTGCTGGTTCAGGACCGTGACCTGGGGATGGTGACTGAAGGTGACCTGCGCGTAGTGTCCAAACGTCAGCCAACCGGGCAGGAACTGCGTGATGCACTGTTCTGCTGGAAAGTCGCGAAGTTCGTGAAATCCAACGCCATTGTCTACGCCAAAGAGAACATGACCATCGGCATAGGAGCAGGCCAGATGAGCCGCGTTTACTCCGCCAAAATCGCAGGGATTAAAGCCGGTGATGAAGGTCTGGAAGTGAAAGGTTCCGCCATGGCGTCCGACGCCTTCTTCCCGTTCCGCGACGGTATTGATGCCGCAGCTGCCGTTGGCGTGAGCTGCGTTATCCAGCCAGGTGGTTCTATCCGCGATGACGAAGTGATTGCCGCCGCCGATGAACACGGCATTGCGATGATCTTCACTGACATGCGCCACTTCCGCCATTAATTCACGGAGCAGACGATGAAAGTATTAGTCATTGGTAACGGCGGGCGCGAGCACGCCCTGGCGTGGAAAGCGGCTCAGTCTCCGCAGGTTTCTACCGTCTTTGTCGCACCGGGCAACGCGGGCACCGCACTGGAACCCGCGCTGCAAAACGTGGCTATCAGTGTGACCGACATTCCGGCGCTGCTGAGCTTTGCCCAGAACGAAAAGATCGATCTGACTATTGTCGGCCCGGAAGCGCCGCTGGTGATTGGCGTAGTCGATGCCTTCCGCGCCGCCGGTCTGAAAATCTTTGGCCCAACCGAAGGCGCGGCACAACTGGAAGGTTCTAAAGCCTTCACCAAAGATTTTCTGGCCCGTCATAACATCCCGACGGCGGAGTATCAGAACTTCACCGAGATCGAACCCGCGCTGGCCTATCTGCGTGAGAAAGGCGCGCCGATTGTTATCAAAGCCGATGGTCTGGCTGCCGGTAAAGGTGTGATTGTGGCGATGACGCTTGAAGAAGCAGAAGCCGCTGTACACGACATGCTGGCAGGCAACGCTTTTGGCGACGCGGGCCACCGTATCGTGATTGAAGAGTTCCTTGACGGTGAAGAAGCGAGCTTTATCGTGATGGTCGACGGCGAACACGTGCTGCCGATGGCCACCAGTCAGGACCACAAACGCGTCGGCAATGGTGATACTGGGCCGAACACTGGCGGTATGGGTGCATACTCACCGGCACCGGTGGTGACTGATGACGTTCATCAGCGCACGATGGAACGTATCATCTGGCCAACCGTAAAAGGCATGGCGGCTGAAGGTAATACCTACACCGGTTTCCTGTACGCCGGTCTGATGATCGATAAACAGGGCAATCCGAAGGTTATCGAGTTCAACTGCCGCTTTGGCGATCCGGAAACCCAGCCAATCATGCTGCGCATGAAATCGGATCTGGTAGAGCTATGTCTGGCCGCCTGCGACGGTAAGCTGGACGAGAAAACTTCCGAGTGGGACGAGCGCGCCGCGCTGGGCGTGGTGATCGCCGCAGGTGGCTATCCAGGTGATTACCGTACCGGCGATGTGATTCACGGCCTGCCGCTGGAAGAGGTCGCTGACGGTAAAGTGTTCCACGCCGGGACTAAACTCGCCGATGACGACACAGTGCTGACCAACGGGGGCCGCGTTCTGTGCGCGACCGCGTTGGGTCATACCGTTGCCGAAGCGCAGAAGCGCGCTTACGCGTTAATGACCGATATCCACTGGGACGGCAGCTTTAGCCGTAACGACATTGGCTGGCGTGCCATCGAACGCGAGCAGCGCTAACGCGAGATTTTCGCCAGCAACGTTTTACGCGTGATGCCTAACTGACGGGCGGCTTCAGTTTTGTTGCCGCCCGTTTTTTCCAGCGCAGCCAGAATCACCTCTTTTTCAACATCCACCAGCGGTTGAATCTCCAGACTGTTTTCTGCTTTTACCGGCGTCGCAGCAATCGCCAGCGGTAGCTCGCGTTCGGAAATGTATTCCCCCGTCAGCAGGACCACCGCGCGCTCAATCGCATTTTCCAGCTCGCGAATGTTCCCCGGCCAGTCGTAGTGGATCAACTGGTCCATCGCCTGCGGCGTAAAACCTTTCACCACTTTACGGTTACGCTCAGCAAAACGCTGGAGAAAATGCCCGGCCAGCAGCGGGATATCTTCCCGACGCTGACGTAATGCAGGCATTTCAATAGTGACGACGTTCAGGCGATAGTAGAGATCCTGGCGAAAACGCCCGGCGCTGACCTCTTGTGCTAAATCACGATGCGTGGCAGCGATCAACCGGACATCAACCGCAATAGTCTGGTTGCTGCCCACACGCTGAACTTCCCGCTCCTGAATCGCCCGCAGCAGGCGAACTTGCATCAGCGGTGAGATATCGCCAATCTCATCGAGAAATAATGTGCCGCCATCGGCCTCCACAAAGCGCCCTTCCCGACGTTTATCCGCACCGGTAAAGGCACCTTTCTCATGACCAAACAGTTCGGACTCCAGTAAAGACTCATTAAGTGCCGCACAGTTGAGCGTCACCAGTGGTTTATCGCTGCGCGTACTGCTGGCATGCAGCGCACGAGCCACCAACTCTTTCCCCGTCCCGGAATCGCCATGAATAAGCACTGTGGCGTCAGACGGAGCCACCATCGCAATCTCATTAAGCAGTTGCTGCATCGCCGGGCTTCTGCCAATCATGCCAAACTGCGCAGCCGTTGCCGACGGCAGTTCCGCACCACTTTCCCGCGTATGTGCCAGTGCCTTTTCCAGCGTGTCCTGCAGACGGTCAAAATCCAGCGGTTTGATTAAGTAATCCAGCGCACCCGTTTTCAGTGCTTCTACAGCGGTCTCTACACTGGAGAAAGCCGTCATAATCAACACCGGAATCGCTGGATTCAGCGCTTTAATTTCTTTGAGCGTTGCGATGCCGTCCATCTCCGCCATGCGCACATCGCATAGCACCAGATCGAAAACATGTTCACGCACCTGCTCCAGCGCCGCCCGACCGCTATAGGCCAATGCAACGTCATAACCCCAGCCGCGTAGCAGCGCCTGTAAAATAGTGCAGTGGCTGATATCGTCATCCACCACCAGAATAGTGATTTTTCCGCGCGTCATCCTTGTAAATCCTGTTGTTTCGCTTTCGTCGGTAGCCAGAGAGTAAAGACCGCTCCCTTGCCCTCAACGCTTGCCACCTGAATAGTTCCACCATGCTGTTCTATAATGTTCTGCACAACCGCTAACCCCAGCCCTGTACCATCGGCTTTGGTCGTAAAGTAAGGTGTAAATATCGCCTCCAGCTGCTCAGGTGCAATCCCCTTTCCGCTATCGGTCACCACAATTTTAACGCGTTCGGCGCTGCATTCACTCGCTTCAACCGTAATCGTACCCTGGTGGCCAATCGCATGAATGGCGTTCAGATACAGATTCAACAGGACCTGCGTTAGCCGGTCAGGATCGGCCTGAATGGCGGGTAGTGCAGGATTTACCGTAAACCGTAACTGTATTTCCCGACTTTGAGCATCCTGACTTACCAGATGCAATGAGTGAGTGATGACCTCATTGAGATCCACTTTCTGTAGCGCGAGGTGCGCGGGTTTCACCAATTCAAGGAGTTCGCTCACCACCCGATTTAAGCGGTCTGCCTCTTTCGCCATTACCTGCGCCAGCTCGTGCGACTCACCTCCTGCCGGAGTACGTTCGGCAAAATACTTTGCCAGACCTTTGATGGAAGACAGTGGATTACGAATTTCATGTGCAACCCCTGCCGCCAGATGCCCAAGCGCCATCAGTTTTTCTTTCCGCTTCATCGCATCCTGCAATTCCTTGTACGAACGCTGATAGCGCTGGTACCAGAAGAACGTAAGCACCGTTGCCAGTAGCACAGCCGCCAGTGCAGAGAGGACAATCAGCGTATTACGCCACTCTCTGGCCTGGGTCGCCGCCAGATCACTGGCATCGAAAGCGATAAAAATGGTTTGTGAAGGCGTGGTCATCTGTCCGCCATTGCCGGCACAACGAGCCATGCCATGCCGCCCAGGACCATACATCGGCTGAAACTGGCGATAAATTTCCAGTGCCGGCGTTTTTTCACTGCCGCCCACGGGTACATCAATGCGCCGCCAGCGTTCTTGTTCCTCTGGATTTAACTGCCGCAGGAGATCCGGTGTATAAAGTGACTTTCCCACCATCGCAGAATTACTGTGAGTTATGATCACACCATGCTCATCCACAACAGCAAACCATAATACGCCCGGCTGCACGGCCATTTCCTCCAACAGCGTCTGCTGCTGAGCATGGTGCATGCGCATACCCATACCCACACGCGTACCGGACTCCAGGGCACGGATCAGCACACGCCCTTTTTCCAGCAGCGTTTGCCGGGCAGCGTCACTTTCACGGCCATAATCCCGAATGGTCATGATAGAAAACCAGCCAACTAAAATCAGGATTGCCGCCAGCAAGAATCTGCTCAGCCACTTTGCCGCCGTGTCTTTATACAGACGCATATGCACTTCCTTTCCCACCGTTTCCTTTCTTCATTTCAGGTATACAGCAGAAATCATGCCATCTTTTCGCCCTGAGAACCCTGTCTTCAGGCACAAACCGTGGCAACTGGCGGGTAAAAATAACCCGCTGGTTACGCTCGGGTGAGTCATTTTTACTCGCTTTGTGCCAGGCAAACCACGCGTGATGCCTGCAGAACGGGGAGCTCCGGTCTGGCATGGAAGATGCAATAAGAAATGTAAGATAACCAACAGGAGAACGGATGATGAAACGGAATAATAAACTGGCGCTGATTGCACTCTCGCTGATTGCTCTGGGTTCCACCCCGGCGTTGGCACAACATCACTGGGGGTATGGTGATGGTATGCAGCAACGTGGCGGTACACCTATGACCACCGAACAACAGGCGGCGGCTCAGAAAATCTATGATGATTACTACGCGCAGACCAGCGCCTTACGTCAACAACTGACATCCAAACGCTACGAATACAATGCGTTGCTAACCGCCAGCTCGCCGGACACTGCAAAAATTAATGCGGTGGCAAAAGAGATGGAGTCTCTGAATCAGTCACTCGACGAGCAGCGCGTTAAGCGCGATGTCGCGATGGCGCAGGCGGGCGTACCTCGCGGAGCCGGAATGGGCTACGGCGGATGCGGTGGCGGCGGTAACCATCGCGGCGGTGGTCATATGGGAATGGGGCACTGGTAAGCGTAGCCTGCCGAATGACGGCTTACGGTCCAGGTCTTCAGAAGGTCCTGGCTGTAGGCTGCCAGTGACAAAAATCCTCATTGGCGACCAGCAGTAGCTGAGATCCTTCGGGCGCTTCCAGCCACGCCACGCTCACGTCGACCGACGAGTGGCTCTGGCGGCGCTCAATATGGCTTATCGCCCACGAATCTAAATCAGGCTTAATTGTTTCGCCTTCACATGTAGTTACCGTGCGTTCAGCGCCATGCCAGCGCCCCTGACGTAATACTACACGCCCCTGACGCAACGCATCGCTGGTCTGACGAATTTGATCGGCACGATAGCGGTAGAGCGCAATTTGATCGCTGGAAAGCTGCTGCTTTTGCCCGGCGACTTCACGCTGCATAAAACTCAGTTCGCCGCGGTCATCGAAGCGGATGCGAATATGTTCCGGCGGTTTACTGTAAATATTGAGCTCTATCAGAGAGAGCGTATCTCCCTGCCAGCGGTATTCACTGGTGGTAGTATTGCCGTTACGCCACGGACTCAATACCGAGAGCAAGTGAACATCGTCACTGGAATCTTTACGCCAGACGCGTACCGCCCCCTGCTCGCCAACATAACCGCTGGCCGTGAACGGAGGAAGCTCGGAATGGCGACTACAGGCAGACAGCAACAGCACACCTGAAAGCCAGAGCGTATGACGCCAGATGGACAAAAGGGGCGAAACCGCCCCTTCGTTAAAACTGTTCACTGCCACGCGAATTACTTAACCGCGTCTTTCAGTGCTTTACCAGAAACAAATGCCGGTACGTTAGCTGCGGCGATTTTGATTTCTTTACCGGTCTGCGGGTTGCGGCCAGTGCGCTCAGCACGGTGGTTCACTTTGAAGGTACCGAAACCAACCAGTTGTACAGCATCGCCTTCTTTCAGAGACTCAGTAATAGCAGCCAGAGTGGATTCCAGAGCAGCTTTAGCCTGTGTTTTTGACAGTTCTGCTTTGTCTGCAATTACATCAATCAGTTGAGTCTTGTTCATAAGTTATCCTTACAATGTGTTTATCGCTTGCTAAGCATCGAGTGCGACGGAAATGCCAGAAAAGCACTCTCCTGCATACACGCACCGATAGCCACTTTTTTTCGCCCCCCAAATGTAGACCAGACGGGGGGCGGATGGGAAGCCTTCAGGCACGACAAATCAGGCGTTAAATCACGTTTTGTTGTGTCATTGCTGAAAATTTATACCAATATTGCTCTCACCAGCCTCGCGCAGGTCTGCTCGCAGCCCTTTTATCAGCTCAATATCGCGTTCTTCACAGTCAGCCAAAAGTCGGAATATTTCCCACTGAATATCCCATTCTTGCTCAACGGCAGGGTTTTCTTTTAGCTCTTCATCGGTCATTTCGCGACCAGCTTGTGTCATTTCCAGCATCGCTACTGTGGTAATTGAAGCCTTACTGACTTCAATGGCGTGTTCCAGCGTTTCACCACTCAGACGTGAATGCATCAGCTCGCTTAATGCCACACAGGCATCAATCGCAGGATAAACACCATACAGATCGTAATCATCTGCCGACGGGATAGCTTCTTCAAACTTTTCCAGTTGGCTGTCGAAATTGATTTTGGCATCTTTAACCGTCAGCGCTTCCCAAATCAAATCCAGGATTCGACGATAAATCTGGCCATCGCCAAATTCAGTTTGCTTACAGAACATCGCGTAGTTGGGATACATGCGCTCGCACAGGCAGGCCATAAACGTAACGTGCTGCCAGCTTTCCAGTTTCTCCAGACGCAAGTGAATCGGATTTTGTAACATGATGAGTTCTCAAATACGGAAATTAGCGGCAGTTTACCCGATATGGGCCGTTTTTGCTGCAAGCCGCGTAAAAGCCGGGCGTTCAGATGCCACCGCATCCGCCCAGCGTGTTGGTTCTGGCAGACGGTAGCCGTTCATACAGCGCTGCACCCATGCCAGGGCACTGTCCATGCTCACGCGATGACCGGTCGAGACAAACAGTGGATTACAGCGTGCTTTGCTGCGCCAGACCCAGGCCAGTTGCTCGCCTTTATCCAGCAGCGGCGCTAATGCACCGGGTTCGGCCGCAAGAGGTTCAAACTTGCCGCACAGCCGTTTTTTCGCCACACCAATCGTCGGAACATCCACCAGCAGACCAAAATGACTGGCGACGCCCAGACGGCGAGGATGGGAAATGCCGTGCCCATCGACAAACAGCAGGTCCGGCTTTTGTGACAGCTGTTGCCAGGCGGCCATCAGCGCGGGAGTTTCGCGAAAGGAGAGAAAGCCGGGAATATACGGCATGGTGGTAGCAATACGCGCCACTTTGTATTCAACCAGCTCAAGCGTGGGATATTTCAGCAAGACCATCGCAGCTCGCGTCACTTCGCCGCCCTGCTCAAACCCGACATCCGCCCCACCAATCAGGTTCGGCGGTTCGGTTTCAAGGCGATCCTCTCGGGAAACCGAAGAGGCCAGCTCAAGCTGCTGCGCACGAAGCGACGCGAGATCCATATCGGTTCCTTAGCGGTGATACGGCCCGGATAACCGATGTACCGCCTCCACGAAGACACCCGCATGTTCCGGCGGCACGTCCTGGTGAATACCGTGACCAAGGTTAAAGACATGACCTTCGCCCTGACCGAATCCAGCCAGAATCGTTGCCACTTCTTCTTCGATACGCGCCGGTGGCGCATACAACATCGACGGGTCCATATTGCCCTGCAGTGCCACCTTATGGCCTACGCGTCGACGCGCGTCAGCAATATCAGTTGTCCAGTCAAGACCCAGCGCATCGCAGCCGGTTTCCGCCATTGCTTCCAGCCACTGACCGCCACCTTTGGTAAACAACGTCACGGGGACACGGCGACCGTCGTTTTCACGTAGCAGACCGTCGACAATTTTATGCATGTAATACAAAGAGAACTGCTGATAGTCGCGACCGGTCAGCACACCGCCCCAGGTGTCGAATATCATCACCGACTGCGCACCTGCTTTGATCTGTGCGTTCAGGTATAGGGTGACGCTTTTCGCCAGCTTATCAAGCAACAGATGTAGCGCTTTTGGATCGGCATACATCATCTTTTTAATCACGGTGAAGGCTTTGCTACTGCCACCTTCAACCATATAGGTCGCCAGCGTCCACGGGCTGCCGGAGAAGCCGATCAGCGGCACTTCACCTTTCAGCTCACGCCGAATGGTGCGCACTGCGTTCATGACGTAGCCCAGTTCATCTTCCGGGTCTGGAACGGGCAGTTTTTCCACATCAGCCTTACTGGTGACAGGAGAGGTAAAGCGTGGGCCTTCCCCGGCTTCAAAATAGAGCCCAAGCCCCATCGCATCCGGGATAGTCAGAATGTCCGAAAAGAGGATCGCTGCATCGAGCGGATAGCGGCGCAGCGGCTGCAGCGTCACTTCACAGGCCAGCTCGGCATTTTTGCACAACGCCATGAAATCGCCCGCCTCGGCACGAGTGGCTTTGTACTCCGGCAAATAGCGGCCCGCCTGGCGCATCATCCATACCGGAGTCACATCAACGGGCTGGCGCAGCAGCGCACGCAGGTAACGATCGTTCTTCAGTTCGGTCATTTTTATCTTCCTTTTAGCGTCAGACCGCCAGTGTATCATTACTCGTTCTTCACTCGTACTCAGCCCGACACATCGCCACGGTATCTTCGATCAGTCGGCGCGCGACGGTACCCGGCGGCGGTAAGAGCGGTAAATCGTCGTAGCGATACCAGTTCGCTTCCAGCAGCTCTTTCGGATCGATAACAATCTCGCCACTATCATACTCAGCCATAAATGCGGTCATCAAAGATTGCGGGAACGGCCAGGGTTGGGAAGTGACATAGCGCAGGTTTTTCACCTTAATGCCACTCTCTTCCATCACTTCACGCGCCACCGCTTGTTCTAAGGTTTCCCCCACTTCAACAAAACCCGCCAGCACGGTATGCACGCCATTACGATGGCGAACATGCTGAGCAAGCAGGATGGTGTCATCACGGCGAATAGCAACAATAATGCAGGGGGCAATTTGCGGGTAATAACGTTCACGACAATGACCACACAACATCGCCCACTCAGTTTTACTCGGGTGCATAGGATGGCCACAGTAGCCGCAGAATTTATGCGAGCGGTAGAATTCAGCCAGTTGCACGCCACGTCCGGCCAGTTGAAACAGGCCCACATCCTGGTCGATAACCTGGCGCACTGAACCCATATCATGCCGGCGCGGCTGCTGCACCAACCAGACAGTATCCCCTTCCCATTCGCCTATTGGCAGGGCGCGCTGGCCTACTAAATCAAATCTTGCCGCTTCACCGTAGGGCAGTTCGCCACGAGGCAACCATAATTTTTGCTCATGACTGACAATCCACCAGCCGCTATCTAATTTTTCAATTATACGATCCATATCTCTTGCGCAACCTTTGCTTCACAGGCATGTTGTTTACATTATTTTTACATTTATCGGTGAGCAGTTTTTTAACACCATCTTGCGGAGTCAATCATGCTAAACCAGCTGGAAAGCCTGACGGAACACGTCAGAGGAAGTAATAAACTGGTTGATCGCTGGCTACATGTACGTAAGCACCTGCTCGTGGCTTACTACAATCTGGTTGGCATTAAGCCTGGCAAAGAATCGTACATGCGACTCAATGAAAAAGCGCTGGATGATTTTTGTCAGAGCCTGGTCGATTACCTCTCCACCGGACACTTCAGTATTTATGAACGTATTCTGCATAAATTGGAAGGGAACGGGCAGCTTTTAAAAGCCACAAAAATTTGGCCACTGCTGGAAGCCAATACACAGCAGATCATGGACTACTATGATTCCAGTCTGGAAACGGCTATCGATCATGATAACTTCCTTGAATTTCAAAAAGTTTTATCGGATCTCGGCGAAGCACTGGAAGCCCGATTCGTGCTGGAAGATAAGCTGATCATGCTGGTGTTTGATGCGATGCATGACAACGCAATGATCAAACGCCCTGCTTGAGATTTGTCGCATTAACGCGTAGTTTACATTCATTACCTCTTTTTGAGGTTACTTCTTGTCGGAGTGCTTATTTTCCACAAAAGCATTCGTGATGCGTCAAGGCGGCAAGTCAGTGAACCTCCAGGAGCTTACATAAGTAAGTGACTGGAGTGAGCAGACGAAGCCAACGAAGAGGCAGCGCGAAGGATGACGTGGAAAAGGCTGAGACCGTTAATTCGGGATCCGCGGAACCTGATCAGGCTAATACCTGCGAAGGGAACAAGAGTCAATCTGCAATAGCATCGCCTTCTGGCGATCTTCTCTCTTGCTTCATCCGTCGTCTGACAAGCCATATCCTTACTTTTATCTGGAATGAGCTATGTCTGCCACTACTAAACCATCACGCCGCGAACAGCGCGCTCAAGCCCAACACTTTATTGATACCCTGGAAGGGACCGCCTTTCCTGAGTCAAGACGCATCTATATCACCGGCTCGCAGCCGGATATCCGCATCCCGATGCGCGAAATTCAGCTTAGCCCAACGCTAACTGGCGGCACGAAAGATAATCCTCAATTTGAAGAGAATGAAGCCGTTCCGGTTTACGACACCTCCGGTCCGTACGGCGACCCTGACGTGGCAATTAACGTTCAACAGGGCCTGGCAAAACTACGCCAACCGTGGATTACGGCGCGCAATGATAGCGAAGAGTTAGACGATCGCAGCTCCGCTTACACCAAAGAGCGCCTGGCCGATGATGGCCTTGATGCGCTGCGCTTTAGCGGGTTACTGACACCAAAACGCGCTAAATCCGGTAAATGCGTGACCCAGTTGCACTACGCGCGTCAGGGAATTGTCACCCCGGAGATGGAGTTTATCGCCATCCGCGAAAACATGGGCCGTGAGCGTATTCGCAGTGAAGTATTGCGCCACCAGCATCCGGGGATGAACTTTGGTGCGCGTCTGCCGGAAAACATCACTCCGGAATTCGTGCGTGACGAGGTCGCTGCCGGACGCGCCATTATTCCAGCTAACATCAACCACCCGGAATCAGAACCGATGATTATCGGTCGTAATTTCCTGGTGAAGGTGAATGCCAACATCGGTAATTCGGCAGTCACCTCCTCCATCGAAGAAGAGGTAGAAAAACTGGTGTGGTCTACCCGTTGGGGTGCCGATACGGTAATGGACCTCTCCACCGGTCGTTATATTCATGAAACCCGCGAGTGGATCCTGCGTAACAGCCCGGTGCCAATTGGTACCGTACCGATCTACCAGGCGCTGGAAAAGGTCAACGGGATCGCTGAGGATCTCACCTGGGAAGCCTTCCGCGATACGCTGCTGGAGCAGGCCGAACAAGGGGTGGACTACTTCACCATTCATGCGGGCGTACTGCTGCGCTATGTACCGATGACCGCCAGGCGTTTGACCGGTATTGTCTCGCGCGGTGGCTCTATTATGGCGAAGTGGTGCCTCTCCCATCACAAAGAGAACTTTCTGTTTGAGCACTTCCGCGAGATCTGTGAAATCTGCGCCGCCTACGATGTTTCGCTCTCATTGGGCGACGGCCTGCGTCCAGGCTCGATTCAGGATGCCAACGACGAAGCACAGTTCTCTGAGCTGCATACGCTGGGTGAACTGACCAAAATTGCCTGGGAATATGATGTGCAGGTGATGATTGAAGGCCCAGGTCATGTGCCAATGCATATGATCCAGCGCAACATGACAGAAGAACTGGAACACTGCCACGAAGCACCGTTTTATACCTTAGGGCCGCTAACCACCGATATTGCGCCAGGTTATGACCACTTCACTTCAGGCATTGGTGCGGCGATGATTGGCTGGTTTGGCTGTGCCATGCTCTGCTACGTAACACCAAAAGAACACCTTGGCCTGCCGAACAAAGAAGATGTGAAACAGGGGCTGATTACTTACAAAATCGCCGCGCATGCTGCCGACCTGGCGAAAGGCCATCCGGGCGCGCAGATCCGCGATAACGCCATGTCGAAAGCGCGCTTCGAATTCCGTTGGGAAGATCAGTTTAACCTCGCGCTCGATCCGTTCACCGCTCGCGCTTATCACGATGAAACCCTGCCGCAGGAATCCGGCAAGGTCGCCCACTTCTGCTCCATGTGCGGGCCGAAGTTCTGCTCGATGAAAATCAGCCAGGAAGTGCGGGACTACGCCGCTGCACAGACGATTGAAGTGGGGATGGCGGACATGTCCGAAAACTTCCGCGCCAAAGGTGGTGAAATCTATCTGAAACGGGAGGAAGCCTGATGTATCAACCTGATTTTCCCTCCGTGCCATTCCGCCTCGGACTTTACCCGGTCGTAGATAGCGTCGAGTGGATTGAACGTCTGCTGGGGGCTGGCGTGCGTACTATCCAGTTGCGTATCAAAGACAAGCATGATGAAGAGGTCGAAGCAGACGTTGTTGCCACTATCGCGCTGGCGCGTCGTTATGATGCTCGCCTGTTTATCAACGATTACTGGCGACTGGCTGTTAAACACAACGCATATGGCGTACATCTGGGGCAGGAAGACCTCGAAACCACCGACCTGAAAGCGATTCAGGCGGCGGGGTTGCGCCTTGGTGTTTCCACTCACGATGATATGGAAATTGATGTGGCGCTGGCGGCTCGCCCTTCTTATATCGCACTCGGTCACGTCTTCCCGACGCAAACCAAACAGATGCCGTCCGCCCCGCAAGGGTTGGTACAACTCGCCAGCCACATTGAACGGCTGGCCGACTACCCTACCGTCGCGATTGGTGGCATCAGCCTTGAGCGCGCGCCTGCGGTACTGAATACCGGCGTCGGCAGCATTGCTGTCGTCAGCGCCATCACCCAGGCAGCCGACTGGCAGACCGCCACGGCGCAGCTACTGGATATTGCGGGAGTCGGCGATGAATGACCGCGATTTTATGCGCTATAGCCGGCAGATCCTGCTTGGCGATATCGCGATTGAAGGCCAGCAAAAGCTGAACGAAAGCCATGTGCTGATAGTCGGATTAGGTGGGCTAGGTTCGCCTGCCGCACTGTATCTGGCAGGTGCGGGCGTCGGCAAGCTGACGCTGGTCGACGATGACGATATTCATCTGAGTAATCTGCAGCGCCAGATCCTGTTTACCACGGATGATATCGCCCGCGCCAAATCACAAGTCGCACAGCAGCGCCTTACCCGCCTCAACCCGGATATTGACGTGGTAGCGATCCAGCAACGCCTGCAAGGTGATGCGCTCAGACATGCTGTAGCACGTGCCGACGTAGTGCTCGACTGTACTGACAACATGGCAACCCGCCAGCAGATTAACGCCGCCTGCGTGGCGCTAAATACGCCACTCATTACCGCCAGTGCCGTCGGTTTTGGCGGTCAGTTAATGGTACTTACGCCCCCCTGGGAACAGGGCTGTTACCGCTGCCTGTGGCCAGATGATGTGGAGCCGGAGCGCAACTGCCGCACTGCTGGCATTGTGGGCCCGGTCGTCGGGGTGATGGGAACCTTGCAGGCTCTGGAAGCCATCAAATTAGTCAGCGGGATTGAAACCCCAGCCGGAGAGTTGCGTCTGTTTGATGGTAAAACCAGCCAGTGGCGCAGCCTGGCGCTGCGCCGTGCCAGCGGTTGCCCGGTCTGTGGAGGGCTACATGCAGATTCAGTTCAATGATGAGCCAATGCAGTGCGCCGAGGGGCAAACCATCAGCGAACTGCTGACACAGCTTAATCAGCATAAACCGGGAATGGCGCTGGCGCTAAACCAGCAGATCCTGCCACGTGAGCAGTGGCAACAACAAATCGTGCAGGAAGGCGACCAGATCCTGCTTTTTCAGGTCATTGCAGGGGGTTGATATGTTACGTATTGCCGACAAAACGTTTGATTCACATCTGTTTACTGGCACCGGGAAATTCGCCTCATCACAGCTGATGGTCGATGCCATTCGCGCCTCTGGTAGCCAGCTGGTGACGCTGGCAATGAAGCGCGTGGATCTACGACAGCACAACGACGCGATTCTGACACCGCTTATCGAAGCCGGCGTCACTCTTCTGCCTAACACTTCAGGGGCCAAAACGGCAGAGGAAGCTATCTTTGCCGCCCAACTGGCACGTGAAGCGCTAGGGACACGCTGGCTGAAACTGGAAATCCACCCTGACGCTCGCTGGCTACTGCCAGATCCTATCGAAACCCTGAAAGCCGCCGAAGCACTGGTAAAGCAGGGCTTTGTGGTTCTGCCCTACTGCAGCGCAGATCCGGTGCTGTGCAAACGGTTAGAAGAAGTGGGTTGTGCTGCGGTCATGCCGCTTGGCGCACCCATCGGTTCTAACCAGGGGCTGGAAACCCGCGCGATGCTGGAGATTATTATCCAGCAGGCAACCGTTCCGGTGGTGATCGATGCAGGCATCGGTGTTCCCAGCCACGCTACGCAGGCGCTGGAGATGGGGGCCGATGCGGTGCTGGTCAACACAGCCATTGCCGTGGCTGACGATCCGGTGATGATGGCAACCGCTTTCCGTCTGGCGGTTGAAGCAGGTCTGCTGGCGCGCCAGGCCGTGCCCGGTGTACGCAGCACCAACGCCTGTGCCACCAGCCCACTCACTGGGTTTCTGGAGGCCTTCTCATGAAAACTTTCGCCGATCGCTGGCGACAACTGGACTGGGACGACATCCGCCTGCGCATCCACAGTAAAACCGCTGCGGATGTGGAACGGGCGATCAATGTCTCGCAACCCACGCGTGATGATTTGATGGCCTTGCTCTCCCCTGCCGCCGCCGCCTATCTGGAGCCGCTGGCGCAGCGAGCGCAGAAACTTACTCGCCAGCGCTTTGGCAACACCGTCAGTTTTTACGTCCCGCTGTATCTCTCTAATCTGTGTGCCAATGACTGTACCTACTGCGGCTTCTCTATGAGCAACCGTATTAAGCGCAAAACACTGGACAAAGATGAGATTAGCCGGGAGTGCGCGGCCATTCGCGAGCTGGGTTTCGAACACCTGCTGTTAGTCACTGGCGAACATCAGGCCAAAGTCGGTATGGATTACTTTCGTCGCCATTTACCCGCCATTCGCCGCCAGTTCGCCTCTTTACAGATGGAGGTGCAACCGCTGTCAGAAGCAGAGTATGCAGAGCTGAAGACGCTGGGACTGGATGGAGTAATGGTGTATCAGGAGAGCTACCATGAAGCGGTTTATGCCCGGCACCATCTGAAAGGGAAAAAACAGGATTTCTTCTGGAGGCTGGACACGCCAGACAGACTGGGGCGCGCAGGTATCGATAAAATCGGCCTGGGAGCGTTGATTGGTTTGTCCGATAGCTGGCGGGTGGATTGTTATATGGTCGCCGAACATTTGCTGTGGATGCAGCAACATTACTGGCAGAGCCGTTACTCCATCTCCTTCCCGAGGCTACGTCCGTGTACCGGAGGTATTGAGCCGGCATCAATTATGGATGAACGCCAGTTGGTGCAAACCATTTGTGCATTTCGCTTGCTGTCGCCGGAAATTGAACTGTCGCTTTCCACCCGTGAGTCTCCGTGGTTCCGCGACCATGTGATCCCACTGGCGATCAACAACGTCAGTGCTTTCTCGAAAACGCAACCCGGTGGTTATGCTGATAATCATCCTGAACTGGAACAGTTTTCTCCGCACGACGATCGTCGCCCGGAAACCGTTGCCGACGCATTGATTGCACAGGGATTACAACCCGTGTGGAAAGACTGGGACAGCTATCTGGGAAGGAGGCCTCAGGTGTCATAAATCTGAGGAGATCGCATAAACGAAAAAACCCGCTGTCGCGGGTTTTTTATTCACTGACACTTATCTGCTCAGGCTCTGGCCTTCATCGCTATCGCAAGTGCTCGTGGGATTATCGGCACTTACAGCGCGATAACGTTAACAGCAGACGGACCTTTAGCGCCGTTCTCAACAGAGAACTCCACTTTTTGACCTTCGTCTAAGGTTTTAAAATCGTTGCTCTGGATGGCTGAAAAATGCACAAATACATCTTTGCCACCGTCCTGAGGAGTGATAAAGCCAAAGCCTTTTTCAGGGTTAAACCATTTTACTAAACCAGTCATTTTGTTAGACATAGATACTTCCTTTCATGTTTTGAGCCGCTTATGCAGCGAAGATGGCCTGTTTTGCAGAAATTAACTTATGGGGCACTTAGGAGGAGGCTCACGATGAAGAGTATCTGAGGATAACGCTTGAACTGAGAACTGCTTTACTAAAACTGCTTACATAAGGTCTGTGTTCCAAACCGATGCCATTATAGTAGACTTGCTTCTAATCATTATGCAAGCATTAATTTATTTAATATCCATCAACAGGCGCAATGTTGAACCAGTGCGTCTGCGCGGAAAGGTAACGTATTGATGTATAAATAATAAAAGCCCTGACCGTTGCAGTCAGGGCTTTAAGTTACTACAAACTTCAGATTTAACATTAATAGACTTAACAAGTGTTTACTGCTGTTGATACTACATTTTAAATGTACACGTTTATCACAGATAATATTGGATGCTGATACTGACTAACACTTTCCTCTATTTATCGTTAAATAAACCCAGCCAACTTGATAATAAAACTCAAGAATGGCGACCTAAACAAGTACACTTCCCCTTGCGACATATACTCTTTGATGCGTGGCCTTACTTCCCTTGCAAGCTCTTATAAAAGAAACCTGCCAACATTAACTATTAAATCATGGCCTTACATCGTCGCACGTTCTTGATTACTTTGCGATTAGATACATCAACTACAGAGCCTGAAAACATTGTCGATGTGCAAAGATAATAACGTCAGCATCGACTATCCCATACAACAGAATATTTCGTGGCCCTTATCGCAACCCCCTATCAAACGCTACTAACACTTACTAATTTAACAGCAAATGACTATTTCTCCGCTGTTAAGTATTAACATACGGGTTTAAAAAACAGTGTCAATACTGTTTTTAATAACATGTCTTTATTGACAGTAATTATTAATATCTACGCCTGAACAATATGGGAAAACTGCTTTTTGGGTCAGACCAGACCGGCCAGAGCCTTGTTTGTAACCGGTTTCAGAAAAAATGGCATTTCTTTGTGATGCCAGACACACAATCGTCGCAAAGCGGTTGTTGCTGTTGCCCGCACGAGATAATTATCAATAAATACCCGTTGATCGAGACTAACTATGAAGAACATCGTTTTATGCTGTGCCGCCGGGATGTCCACCAGCATGCTGGTGCAAAGGATGAAAGATGCTGCGCAAAAAAAAGGCGTCGATGTGACTATCAAAGCAGTCCCCGTGGCTGAGTTTGAAGAACATATCGCCACTGCAGATATTGTTTTACTCGGTCCGCAGGTTAAGTATGAACAGGCCAAGCTTCAGGCGCTTGCAGACCCGTTAGGTAAAAAGGTCGCGGTGATCGATATGATGGATTACGGCATGATGAAAGGTGATGCCGTACTGGACAAAGCACTGAAACTGCTGGAGTAATGGCATGGAAGAGTTAGAAACAACCATCATGGAATTACTCGTGAATGCGGGTGCAGCCCGCAGCCAGGCCCTCACAGCATTGCAACTGGCACGCAAAGGTGATTTCGCCGGTGCGGAAGTCGCAATGGCTGAATCACGTGAATACGTCAAACAGGCGCATAAAATCCAGACCCAACTTATCGGTATCGACGAAGGTACGGGAAAGTTACCGGTCAATCTCATCACCGTCCATTCGCAGGACCATTTGATGAACGCGATGGTGATTCAGGATCTGGCGGGCGACATGATTGAACTTTATCGGCGCTTACCGCCGATGAATTGAAAACACAGCCGGATGGCGGCTTACAAAACAACTGTCCGTAGGCCTGATAAACACAGCGCTATCAGGCATAAAAAAACCCGCCGAAGCGGGTTTTTTATTAGGGTCAACAACGATTAATCGTTATCAGAACCACCCAGACCTGCGTTCAACAATTCTGCCAGGCTGGCAGAAGCATCTTCAGCAGTGACCTGCGGAGCAGCTGGCAGTTCGCCTGCTGCGCGGCGGCGCATACGATCCTGGTGGTACGCATAACCCGTACCAGCCGGGATCAGACGACCCACGATGACGTTCTCTTTCAGACCGCGCAGTTCGTCACGTTTGCCCGCAACGGCCGCTTCGGTCAGCACGCGAGTCGTCTCCTGGAACGATGCCGCGGAGATGAAGGACTCGGTTGCCAGAGACGCTTTGGTGATACCCAGCAGATCGCGGGAGAATGTTGCACCCACTTTGCCGTTCGCTTCCAGCTCGCGGTTAGCGATCTTGACGCGGGAGTATTCAACCTGCTCGCCTTCGAGGAAGTCGGAGCTACCAGCATTTTCGATGGTTGCTTTACGCAGCATCTGACGAACGATAACTTCGATGTGTTTATCGTTAATCTTAACACCCTGCAGACGGTATACGTCCTGAACTTCGTTAACGATGTAACGAGTTACAGCATGAACACCACGCAGACGCAGGATATCGTGCGGCGCTTCCGGACCGTCGGAAACGACGTCACCACGTTCTACACGTTCACCTTCGAACACGTTGAGCTGACGCCATTTCGGAATCATCTCTTCGTACGGTTCGCTGCCATCTACCGGAGTGATAACCAGACGACGCTTACCTTTGGTTTCTTTACCGAAGGAAATGATACCGCTGATTTCCGCAAGGATTGCCGGCTCTTTCGGACGACGGGCTTCGAACAGATCCGCAACGCGCGGCAGACCACCGGTGATATCCTTGGTACCGCCGGATTCCTGCGGAACACGCGCCAGGGTGTCACCAGAGCTGATCTGTACGCCATCTTCCAGCTGAACAATCGCTTTACCCGGCAGGAAGTACTGAGCAGGCATGTCGGTGCCTGGGATCAGAACGTCGTTGCCCTGAGCATCAACAATTTTCAGTGCCGGACGCAGGTCTTTACCACCCGCAGTACGCTCTGCAGAATCCAGAACAACCAGAGAAGACAGACCGGTCAGCTCGTCGGTCTGACGAGTAATGGTCTGGCCGTCGATCATGTCAGTGAAGCGGACGAAACCACTCACTTCGGTGATAACCGGCATGGTATGCGGATCCCAGTTTGCTACGGTTTCGCCGCCAGCAACCTGTTCGCCATCACCTTTCGCCATAACAGAGCCGTAAGGCACTTTATAGCTTTCTTTGGTACGGCCGAATTCGTCGATCAGTTTCAGTTCGGTGTTACGTGAGGTGATAACCAGTTTACCGCTGGAGTTCACAACCGACTTCGCATTGCTCAGACGGATGCTACCTTTGTTTTTCACCTGGATGCTGGATTCAGCAGCCGCACGAGATGCCGCACCACCGATGTGGAACGTACGCATTGTCAGCTGTGTACCCGGTTCACCGATGGACTGTGCCGCGATAACACCGATTGCTTCACCTTTGTTGATGATGTGGCCACGCGCCAGGTCACGACCGTAGCAGTGCGCACATACACCAAAGTCGGTGTCACAGGATACAACGGAACGTACTTTGACGGAGTCAACGGAGTTCTCTTCCAGCAGGTCACACCACTGTTCGTGCAGCAGCGTATTGCGAGGAACCAGAATATCCGCCGTACCCGGCTTCAGAACGTCTTCAGCAGTCACACGACCCAGAACGCGATCGCGCAGCGGCTCTTTAACGTCACCACCCTCGATAACCGGGGTCATGGTGATGCCTTCCAGAGTGCCGCAATCGTCTTCAGTAACAACCAGGTCCTGCGCGACGTCAACCAGACGACGAGTCAGATAACCGGAGTTCGCTGTTTTCAGTGCGGTATCCGCCAGACCTTTACGCGCACCGTGAGTGGAGATGAAGTACTGGAGTACGTTCAGACCTTCGCGGAAGTTCGCGGTGATTGGCGTTTCGATGATGGAGCCATCTGGCTTCGCCATCAGACCACGCATACCTGCCAGCTGACGAATCTGTGCTGCAGAACCACGCGCACCGGAGTCGGCCATCATGTAGATGCTGTTGAAGGAAACCTGCTGCTCTTCCTGACCGTCACGGTTAATAACGGTTTCGGTTTGCAGGTTATCCATCATCGCTTTGGATACACGATCGTTCGCCGCAGCCCAGATATCGATAACTTTGTTATAGCGTTCGCCTGCGGTTACCAGACCAGACTGGAACTGCTCCTGGATCTCAGCAACTTCAGCTTCTGCTTCAGAGATGATCTCGTGTTTCTTCTCTGGGATGACCATGTCATCAATACCAACAGATGCACCTGAACGCGCTGCATAAGCAAAACCGGTGTACATTGTCTGGTCAGCGAAGATAACGGTCGGCTTCAGGCCCAGAATGCGGTAACAGGTGTTCAGCATTTTGGAGATCGCTTTCTTGCCCAGCGCCTGGTTGACGATGGAGAAAGGCAGACCTTTCGGTACGATCATCCACAAAATGGCACGGCCAACGGTCGTGTCTTTCAGGCTGGTTTTCGCAACGAATTCGCCGTTTTCATCTTTTTCGTATTCGGTGATACGCACTTTAACGCGCGCATGCAGAGAGGCCAGACCTGCGCGATAAATACGCTCAGCTTCTTTCGGGCCAGTCAGCACCATGCCTTCGCCTTTGGCGTTAACACAGTCACGGGTCATGTAGTACAGACCCAATACAACGTCCTGAGACGGAACGATGATAGGTTCGCCGTTCGCCGGAGACAGGATGTTGTTGGTAGACATCATCAACGCACGCGCTTCGAGCTGAGCTTCCAGCGTCAGCGGTACGTGAACAGCCATCTGGTCACCATCGAAGTCGGCGTTATATGCCGCACAAACCAGCGGGTGCAACTGGATAGCTTTACCTTCGATCAGTACCGGTTCAAATGCCTGGATACCCAGACGGTGCAGTGTTGGTGCACGGTTCAGCAGTACCGGGTGTTCGCGGATAACTTCGTCCAGGATATCCCAAACGACAGCTTCTTCGCGCTCAACCATTTTCTTAGCGGCTTTGATGGTGGTGGCGAGGCCACGCAGTTCCAGTTTGCCGTAGATGAACGGTTTGAACAGTTCCAGTGCCATTTTCTTCGGCAGACCGCACTGATGCAGACGCAGGTATGGACCTACGGTGATGACAGAACGACCGGAGTAGTCAACACGCTTACCGAGCAGGTTCTGACGGAAACGACCCTGTTTACCTTTGATCATGTCGGCCAAAGATTTCAGAGGACGTTTGTTAGAACCGGTGATCGCACGACCGCGACGACCGTTATCCAGCAGGGCGTCAACCGCTTCCTGCAGCATACGTTTTTCGTTGCGTACGATGATGTCCGGCGCAGCCAGATCCAGCAGGCGTTTCAGACGGTTGTTACGGTTGATCACGCGACGATACAGATCGTTCAGATCTGAGGTTGCGAAACGACCACCATCCAGCGGAACCAGCGGACGCAGATCTGGCGGCAGAACCGGCAGAACGGTCAGGATCATCCACTCTGGCTTGTTGCCAGACTGTACGAATGCTTCCAGCAGTTTGATACGCTTGGTCAGCTTCTTACGCTTGGTTTCGGAGTTGGTTTCGTTCAGCTCTTCGCGCAGAGTTTCACACTCTTGCTCCAGATCCATGCTCTTCAGCAGGGCCTGGATGGCTTCCGCACCCATCTTCGCGTCGAATTCGTCACCGAACTCTTCCAGCGCGTCCAGATACTGCTCTTCAGTCAGGATCTGTTGACGTTCCAGATTAGTCATACCGCCTTCGATAACAACATAAGATTCGAAGTACAGTACGCGTTCGATATCACGCAGTGGCATATCGAGCAGCAGACCGATACGGGACGGCAGAGATTTCAGGAACCAGATGTGAGCAGTCGGAGACGCCAGCTCGATGTGGCCCATACGCTCACGGCGTACTTTAGTCTGGGTCACTTCAACGCCGCACTTCTCACAGATCACACCACGGTGTTTCAGGCGCTTGTACTTACCGCACAGGCACTCATAGTCTTTTACCGGCCCAAAGATACGGGCGCAGAAAAGGCCGTCACGCTCAGGTTTGAACGTACGGTAGTTGATGGTTTCCGGCTTCTTAACTTCACCGAAAGACCATGAACGGATCATGTCTGGCGAGGCCAGCGCAATTTTGATCGCATCAAACTCTTCGGTTTTAGTCTGCGCTTTCAGAAACTTTAATAAATCTTTCACGGATTTGCTCCCGTCGGAGTTAGCACAATCTGGCGCTGGCGGTTAAGCCAGCACCAGTGACCTGTTTGATCGAGAGTTACTCGTCTTCCAGCTCGATGTTGATACCCAGCGAACGAATCTCTTTCAACAGTACGTTGAAGGATTCTGGCATGCCTGGTTCCATCTGATGGTTGCCGTCCACGATGTTCTTATACATCTTAGTACGACCGTTCACGTCATCAGACTTAACGGTGAGCATTTCCTGCAGGGTGTATGCTGCGCCATATGCTTCAAGCGCCCACACTTCCATCTCCCCGAAGCGCTGACCACCGAACTGCGCCTTACCACCCAGCGGCTGCTGAGTAACCAGGCTGTAAGAACCGGTAGAACGCGCATGCATCTTGTCATCAACCAGGTGGTTCAGTTTCAGCATGTACATGTAGCCAACGGTAACCTGGCGCTCGAACTGCTCACCGGTACGACCGTCGAACAGCGTGATCTGACCGGAAGTCGGCAGGCCACCCAGCTGTAACAGTTCCTTGATTTCAGACTCTTTCGCACCGTCGAACACCGGCGTTGCGATCGGCATACCTTTTTTCAGGTTTTCAGCCAGACGCAGAACTTCTTCATCGCTGAAGGTATTCAGGTCAACTTTCTGACGAACATCTGAACCCAGATCGTAAGCACGCTGGATGAATTCGCGCAGTTTCGCGACTTCCTGCTGCTGTTTCAGCATGGCGTTGATCTTATCGCCGATACCTTTCGCAGCCATACCCAGGTGGGTTTCAAGGATCTGACCGATGTTCATACGCGATGGTACGCCCAGCGGGTTCAGTACGATGTCTACCGGCGTACCGTTAGCATCGTGTGGCATATCTTCGATCGGGTTGATCTTAGAAATTACACCCTTGTTACCGTGACGACCTGCCATTTTATCACCAGGCTGGATCCGACGTTTAACCGCCAGATAAACCTTAACAATCTTCAGCACGCCCGGTGCCAGATCGTCGCCCTGAGTGATTTTACGGCGTTTCGCTTCGAGTTTTTTCTCGAATTCGTGTTTCAGTTCGTCGTACTGCTCAGCCAGTTGTTCCAGCTGATTCTGTTTCTCTTCGTCGGTCAGGCCGAGTTCCAGCCAGCGATCGCGTGGCAGTTTGTCGAGCTTCTCAGCTTCGACACCACCGGCAACCAGCACAGCGTAGATACGGCTGAACAGGCCAGCTTCGAGGATCTGCAGTTCTTCAGACAGGTCTTTTTTCGCCTGCTTCAGCTGCATTTCTTCGATTTCCAGCGCACGTTTGTCTTTTTCTACGCCATCGCGAGTAAAGACCTGAACGTCGATAATCGTACCGGAAACACCGTTTGGCACGCGCAGAGAAGAGTCTTTAACGTCAGACGCTTTCTCACCGAAGATCGCACGCAGCAACTTCTCTTCTGGGGTCAGCTGGGTTTCACCTTTCGGCGTTACCTTACCTACCAGAATGTCGCCACCGGTCACTTCCGCACCGATATAAACGATACCGGATTCATCCAGTTTGGAGAGCGCAGCTTCACCCACGTTCGGGATGTCAGCGGTGATCTCTTCCGGCCCCAGCTTGGTGTCACGGGACACACATGCCAGTTCCTGAATGTGGATGGTGGTGAAACGGTCTTCCTGGACAACACGCTCGGATACGAGGATGGAGTCTTCGAAGTTGTAACCGTTCCATGGCATGAATGCCACGCGCATGTTCTGACCCAGTGCCAGTTCACCGAGGTCGGTGGACGGACCGTCAGCCAGCACATCACCACGTTCAACCGGTTCGCCCAGAGACACACACGGCATCTGGTTGATACAGGTGTTCTGGTTAGAACGGGTGTATTTGGTCAGGTTATAAATGTCGATACCTGCTTCGCCCGGGTACATCTCGTCTTCGTTAACTTTGATAACGATACGGGAAGCATCCACGTACTGAACAGTACCGCCACGTTTAGCAACTGCAGTAACACCGGAGTCAACGGCAACAGCACGTTCCATACCGGTACCAACCAGCGGCTTATCAGCACGCAGGGTCGGAACCGCCTGACGTTGCATGTTCGCACCCATCAATGCACGGTTGGCGTCATCGTGTTCCAGGAACGGGATCAGGGACGCACCGACGGATACCACCTGCTGGGTGGATACGTCCATGTAGTCAACCTGGTCGCGGCTGAACAAGCTGGATTCGCCTTTGCTACGGCAGGTAACCAGATCTTCTACAAAGTGGCCTTCGTCATCCAGGTTGGAGTTCGCCTGAGCGATAACGTAGTTGCCTTCTTCAATAGCAGACAGGTAATGAATTTCGTCAGTTACAACACCGTCGGTCACTTTACGGTACGGAGTCTCGAGGAAGCCGTATTCGTTAGTCTGTGCATACACGGACAGGGAGTTGATCAGACCGATGTTCGGACCTTCAGGCGTTTCGATTGGACATACGCGACCGTAGTGAGTCGGGTGTACGTCTCGAACTTCGAAGCCTGCGCGTTCACGGGTCAGACCGCCTGGGCCGAGTGCAGAGATACGACGTTTGTGCGTAATCTCAGACAGCGGGTTGTTCTGGTCCATAAACTGAGACAGCTGGCTGGAACCAAAGAACTCTTTCACTGCTGCAGAAATCGGCTTGGCGTTGATCATATCCTGAGGCATCAGGGTATCCAGATCGCCCAGAGACAGACGCTCTTTCACCGCACGCTCAACACGTACCAGGCCAACGCGGAATTGGTTTTCCGCCATTTCGCCTACGGAACGGATACGACGGTTGCCAAGGTGGTCGATATCATCGACTTCGCCTTTACCGTTACGGATATCGATGAGCTTCTTCATCACTTCAATGATGTCGTCTTTGCTCAGGATACCGGAACCTTCGATTTCGTCGCGCAGCAGAGAACGGTTGAACTTCATACGACCAACCGCAGACAGGTCATAGCGGTCTTCGGAGAAGAACAGGTTCTCGAACAGGCTTTCAGCAGCTTCGCGTGTCGGCGGCTCACCAGGGCGCATCATACGGTAGATTTCTACCAGTGCGCTCAGACGATCGTTGGTTGGGTCGACACGTACAGTTTCAGAAATGTACGGACCGTGGTCCAGATCGTTAGTGAACAGCGTTTCGATACGCTTGTGACCAGACTGGCTCAGCTTAGCCAGCAGATCCAGGCTCAGCTCCATGTTAGCTGCGCAGATCAGCTCGCCAGTGGATTCGTCAACGTAGTCTTTAGCCGCAACTTTACCCGCAATGTATTCAACCGGAACTTCGATATGCTTAATATCGTCTTTTTCCAGTTGGCGAATGTGGCGCGCAGTGATGCGACGACCTTTTTCGACGTAGACTTTGCCGTTAGCTTCAATGTCAAAGGAGGCGGTTTCACCACGCAGGCGTTCCGGCACCAGTTCCATCTGCAGCTTGTTGTCGCGAATTTCGAAAACAACTTTCTCAAAGAACAGATCCAGAATCTGCTCAGTGGTGTAGTTCAGTGCACGCAGAATAATGGTCGCTGGCAGTTTGCGGCGACGGTCAATACGTACGAACAGGTTGTCCTTCGGATCGAATTCGAAGTCCAGCCAGGAACCACGGTAAGGAATGATGCGCGCGTTATACAGCACTTTACCCGAAGAGTGGGTTTTACCTTTGTCGGAGTCAAAGAAGACGCCAGGACTACGGTGCAGCTGAGAAACGATAACACGCTCAGTACCGTTGATAACAAAGGTACCGTTGTCAGTCATGAGCGGAATTTCGCCCATGTAGACTTCTTGTTCTTTAATGTCTTTAACGGTGCCTTCCGGCGCTTCGCGCTCGTAGATCACCAGACGCAGTTTTACGCGCAGCGGTGCGGAATAGGTCACGCCACGGATCTGACATTCCTGAACGTCAAACACCGGTTCGCCAAGGCGGTAGCTGACGTATTGCAGCTCAGAATTACCGCTGTAGCTCTGAATCGGGAAAACGGAACGGAAAGCTGCTTCCAGACCATACTGCCCTTCAGGATCTTGCTCGATGAACTTCTGAAACGAGTCAAGCTGGATAGAAAGGAGATAAGGTATGTCCAACACTTGTGGACGTTTACCAAAATCCTTACGAATACGTTTTTTCTCGGTATAGGAGTAAACCATTAGGGTTCCTCAGCTCGCTGACAAGTCGACCCATCTGTCCGACGAAGGGACAGTTTGTGCAACACTATTTTGTTGACCGGAAAATCGAATACTTTCCGCAATGCCTGTTGCTATCACGCTTAAACCATTTCATTGCGATTTACACAGAACTGACGCTCTGTCGCAGTATATTAAGGCGTCGATAGAAACAAGCATTGAAAGGCACAGCAGTAGTCAAACAGTGTGAAATGCTACTGGCGCCTTACAGCGCAAAAAGGCTGGTGACTAAAAAGTCACCAGCCATCAGCCTAATTTCTCAGGCTGCAACCAGAAAAGTTGGCTTATTTAACTTCAACTTCAGCGCCAGCTTCTTCCAGAGATTTTTTCAGTGCTTCTGCGTCGTCTTTGCTGATGCCTTCTTTCAGGGCAGCCGGAGCAGATTCTACCAGGTCTTTAGCTTCTTTCAGACCCAGGCCAGTTGCGCCACGTACTGCTTTGATAACAGCAACTTTGTTAGCGCCAGCAGCTTTCAGAATTACGTCGAATTCAGTTTTTTCTTCAGCAGCTTCAGCCGGGCCAGCAGCTACAGCTACAGCAGCAGCAGCGGAAACACCGAATTTTTCTTCCATTGCAGAAATCAGTTCTACAACGTCCATTACGGACATAGCGGATACTGCTTCAATGATTTGATCTTTAGTGATAGACATTTAAATTGTTCCTGAAAATCAGAATAAGTTTATACGTAAGCAGATGCTTGAATAAGATAACCGCGATTAAGCAGCTTCTTTCGCATCGCGTACAGCAGCCAGAGTACGAACCAGTTTGCCAGCCGAAGCTTCTTTCATGGTTGCCATCAGGCGTGCAATTGCTTCTTCGTAGGTCGGCAGAGTTGCCAGGCGATCGATATTCGACGCCGTAATCAACTCACCTTCAAAGGCTGCGGCTTTGACCTCAAATTTTGCATTCGCTTTCGCGAACTCTTTGAACAGACGAGCAGCAGCGCCCGGGTGTTCCATAGAGTATGCAATCAGGGTCGGACCAACAAACGTGTCTTTCAGGCACTCGAACTGAGTACCTTCAACGACGCGGCGCAGCAGGGTGTTACGAACAACACGCATGTATACGCCAGCTTCACGACCTGCTTTACGCAGTTCAGTCATTTTATCTACAGTTACGCCACGGGAATCCGCAACTACTGCAGACAGCGCGCCTTTGGCTACTTCGCTGACTTCAGCAACAATCGCTTGTTTGTCTTGAAGATTTAAAGCCATTAGCTTTGCTCCTGGATGTTTGCCGGAACTCATGTTCCGGAACTCACTTCACTCCCCCCAACGGAGAGAGCGTCTAAATACGGTGAGCAGAAACAAGCCAGAGTATCAGAAATAATCTTAGCGTTCTGTCACCGTCTACGCAGGGCATTAAGTTTCTTACGAAACACCTGCGGTCTTCGACGGAGGCCTGGATAGGCCAGGCTCCAACGAACAAATCTGTTGTCTATCAGCCGAAGCTAACAGAATCGTGGGCGAAGATTGTAGACAAAATCACCGCCCACGTAAAGCTAATCTTAGACGTTCGCAGACGCGCTCAGACCAGCCTGATCAACGGCAACACCAGCACCCATGGTGGTGGAGATGCTAACTTTCTTGATGTACACGCCTTTAGCCTGAGTCGGTTTAGCTTTTTTCAGCGCAACCAGCAGAGCTTCCAGGTTTTCTTTCAGTTTGTCAGCGTCAAAATCCACTTTACCGATGGTAGTGTGGATGATGCCGTTTTTGTCGTTACGGTAACGAACCTGACCTGCTTTAGCGTTCTTAACTGCTTCAGCAACGTTCGGCGTTACAGTACCAACTTTCGGGTTTGGCATCAGGCCACGCGGGCCCAGAACCTGGCCCAGCTGGCCAACAACGCGCATTGCATCCGGGGAAGCAATAACAACGTCAAAGTTCATTTCGCCTTTTTTGATCTGGTCAGCCAGATCTTCCATACCTACCAGCTCAGCGCCTGCAGCTTTAGCAGCTTCAGCGTTTGCGCCCTGGGTAAATACGGCTACGCGAACGGAACGGCCAGTACCGTGCGGCAGTACAGTTGCACCACGTACGTTCTGGTCAGATTTACGCGCGTCGATGCCGAGGTTAACGGCAACGTCTACGCTTTCTACGAATTTAGCAGTGGCCAGCTCTTTCAGCAGAGCGATAGCTTCGTTGATATCGTACTGTTTAGTAGCATCAACTTTGTCACGGATCACGGACATGCGCTTGGTCAGTTTAGCCATTTCTTAGTCCTCCACTACCAGGCCCATGGAACGTGCAGTACCTTCGATGGAGCGAGTCATCGCTTCAATGTCGGAACCAGTCATGTCGGCAGCTTTGGTCTGCGCGATTTCCTGCAGCTGAGCGCGGGAAATTTTACCCACTTTGTCTTTGTTCGGCTTACCGGAACCAGACTTGATACCAGCCGCTTTCTTCAGCAGAACTGCTGCCGGAGGCGTTTTGGTAACGAAAGTGAAAGAACGGTCAGCGTAAACGGTGATAACAACCGGGATCGGCAGACCTTTTTCCATGGAATCAGTTTTTGCGTTGAACGCTTTGCAGAATTCCATGATGTTCACGCCTTGTTGACCCAGTGCTGGACCTACCGGCGGGCTCGGGTTAGCCATACCAGCTGCAACCTGCAGCTTGACATAGGCTTGGACTTTCTTAGCCATTCTAAATTCCTCTAGTTGGGTTATAGCGCCTCAAGGAGGCTCCCCGTGATTAAATTCGTTTTACGGACAGAATCCATAAAAACAAAAGGCGCGAAATTGTATTCCAATCTCGCGCCTTGTGCAACGATTAAATCGTCGCTTTTTTGATCGACGTGTTAGGCTTTTTCAACCTGAGCGAAGTCCAGTTCAACCGGAGTCGCACGACCGAAGATCGACACGGAAACTTTCAGACGAGACTTCTCGTAATCCACTTCTTCAACCACACCGTTAAAGTCAGCGAACGGACCGTCGCTAACACGAACCATTTCACCTGGCTCAAACATCGTTTTCGGACGTGGTTTATCACCAACCTGCTGCAGGCGGTTCATGATCGCATCAACTTCTTTGTCGCTGATAGGTGCCGGACGGTCAGATGTACCGCCGATAAAGCCCATCACACGCGGCACGCTGCGCACCAGGTGCCAGCTCGCATCATTCATTACCATCTGGACCAGTACATAGCCCGGGAAGAATTTACGCTCGCTTTTGCGACGCTGGCCGCCACGGATTTCGACCACTTCTTCGGTCGGCACCATGACTTCACCAAACAACTCTTCCATATTTTGTAACTTGATATACTCACGCAGCGAGGTCGCTACGCGGCCTTCAAAACCGGAAAACGCCTGAACGACGTACCAGCGCTTTTTAGGGGCTTCAGACATCTTAGAACCTCAGGCCAGTGATAAAGGATACCAGGCGAACCAGAATACCATCCAGTCCCCACAGGATCAGTGACATTACCGCAGTGACCGCAGCAACGATCAGCGTGGTGTGCAGCGTTTCCTGGCGAGTTGGCCAAATGACCTTACGGACTTCGGTTCTCGCTTCACGGGCAAAAGCAACGGTCGCTTTACCTTTTGTCGTCAACAGCGCAACACCACCTGCTGCAGCAATCAGAATCACTACGGCCAGCGCACGCAGCGGCAGCATCATGTCACGATAGAGGTAGTTGCCAACGATAGCTACAAGCAGCAATACAGCGACAACAACCCACTTCATCGCTTCCAGGCCGCGCCCGCTTCCTTGAGCTTCGGTATTCGCACTCATAAACCAACCTGTCAGAAGTATCTACAAACATTTTCACCCCGCGTAAGCGAGGCGATCCAAACCGAAATGCTCTGGTGCGTTTCGGACTAAACGCCCTCTTCAGAGCCTGTCTCAGCAATGATTATGACAAAAAAAATCACTGATGAGCCAGGTTCTGGTGTGAAAGCGTGCAAAAAGGGCATCAAATGATGCCCTTTTATTGCGCATTGCGTCAAATGTTATCGGCAATTAGCTCATTACTTTGGCAACAACGCCCGCGCCAACGGTACGGCCGCCTTCACGGATTGCGAAACGCAGACCGTCGTCCATCGCGATCGGGTGGATCAGGGTAACAACCATTTTGATGTTGTCGCCCGGCATTACCATCTCTACGCCTTCCGGCAGTTCGATGGTACCCGTCACGTCAGTAGTACGGAAGTAGAACTGCGGACGGTAGCCTTTGAAGAACGGAGTATGACGGCCGCCTTCGTCTTTGGACAGAATGTACACTTCAGATTCGAACTTGGTGTGCGGCTTGATAGAGCCCGGCTTAGCCAGTACCTGACCACGTTCGATTTCTTCACGTTTGATACCACGCAGCAGAACACCAACGTTCTCACCAGCACGGCCTTCGTCCAGCAGTTTGCGGAACATTTCAACGCCAGTACAGGTAGACTTAGCAGTCTCTTTGATACCAACGATTTCAACTTCTTCACCAACTTTGATGATACCGCGTTCTACACGACCGGTAACAACGGTACCACGACCGGAGATGGAGAATACGTCTTCGATAGGCAGCAGGAACGGCTTGTCAATCGCACGCTCTGGTTCCGGGATGTAAGAATCCAGGAAGCCAGCCAGTTCGATGATTTTCGCTTCCCACTCTGCGTCGCCTTCCAGCGCTTTCAGAGCAGAACCACGAACGATCGGCGTGTCGTCGCCCGGGAAATCGTACTGAGACAGAAGTTCACGAACTTCCATTTCTACCAGTTCCAGCAGCTCTTCGTCATCAACCATGTCACATTTGTTCAGGAACACGATGATGTACGGAACGCCTACCTGACGACCCAGCAGGATGTGCTCACGGGTCTGCGGCATCGGGCCGTCAGTCGCAGCAACAACCAGGATCGCGCCGTCCATCTGCGCAGCACCGGTGATCATGTTTTTAACATAGTCGGCGTGGCCCGGGCAGTCTACGTGCGCGTAGTGGCGAGTCGGGGTGTCATATTCAACGTGAGAGGTGTTGATGGTGATACCACGAGCTTTTTCTTCCGGCGCGTTATCGATCTGATCGAATGCGCGAGCAGCACCGCCGTAGGTTTTAGCCAGAACGGTAGTGATTGCAGCGGTCAGCGTTGTTTTACCATGGTCAACGTGGCCGATAGTACCGACGTTAACGTGCGGTTTAGTACGTTCAAATTTTTCTTTAGACATCGATTGTCCCTCTAAGACACGGATAAATCGGTGATATCACCACATCAACCAGGCAATATACCTGAGCTGTTGAATGCTTTTTAAAAGTAAACAGAGAGAAACGGGAAGGAGAAGTGAAGTGGTGCTGATACCCAGAGTCGAACTGGGGACCTCACCCTTACCAAGGGTGCGCTCTACCAACTGAGCCATATCAGCACGTCTGGAGCGGGCAGCGGGAATCGAACCCGCATCATCAGCTTGGAAGGCTGAGGTAATAGCCATTATACGATGCCCGCATCCTGAAACTCGGCTACCCAGTTCTTTCTGTAACAAAAAAGAGAGTTCTCTCTTTTTTGTTTGAGCTGATTAAATTTTTTTAACCAACTCAGGCGGCGATAACGCTGCCAGAAAGTGGTGGTGGGGGAAGGATTCGAACCTTCGAAGTCTGTGACGGCAGATTTACAGTCTGCTCCCTTTGGCCGCTCGGGAACCCCACCGGACTTGATGGTGCCGACTACCGGAATCGAACTGGTGACCTACTGATTACAAGTCAGTTGCTCTACCTACTGAGCTAAGTCGGCATCAAGTAGCGCGCATTTTATGGATACCTGCGTGCTCATGCAACTAAAAAATTGCATAAAATGTTCTTTCGCTCACATTTTGCACTATACGTCCGATAAATAATCTATTTCTTGTCTGAATTGCACAAATTTCCAACGTTGGAGGTTATAACTGGAGAGGGTTTTGCTCCGTTATTCACGTCCGGACAGAGAGAAAGCACATCTTTATACATCTGGAATACTCGTCACAATGCTTTTCAGGGGACGATTTTTTCTTATTATTCCCCCTCATCTGGTGTTACCCTCCTGCCCATTGTCCAAATTAACTGAAATGTGCGTGCCATTGCGTGCCGGGGATGATTTCGTTTTTTATCACTGACCTGATATAGCAATGACAGCCAGACCATGCGTATGAGTATAAAAGAGCAAGCGTTAACGTCGCCTTACCTACAGTTTGATCGCAACCAGTGGGCTGCGCTTCGTGATTCAGTGCCGATGACCCTGACCGAGGAAGAGATTGCTCGTCTGAAAGGCATTAACGAAGACTTATCGCTGGAAGAAGTTGCTGAGATTTATTTGCCTCTATCGCGTTTGCTAAATTTTTACATCAGTTCAAACCTGCGACGCCAGGCTGTTCTGGAGCAATTTTTAGGCACAAACGGCCAGCGTATTCCTTATATCATTAGTATTGCAGGTAGTGTTGCAGTTGGTAAAAGTACAACCGCGCGCGTTTTGCAGGCACTGCTGAGCCGCTGGCCAGAGCACCGCAAAGTTGAGCTGATTACGACCGATGGTTTTCTTCACCCAAACCAGGTGTTGAAAGAACGCGGGCTCATGAAGAAGAAAGGCTTCCCCCAGTCTTATGATATGCACCGTCTGGTCAAATTTGTTTCCGACCTGAAGTCAGGCGTCCCTAACGTCACTGCGCCGGTCTATTCTCATCTGATCTATGATGTGATCCCTGATGGCGACAAAACGGTTGCCCAGCCGGATATATTGATTCTCGAAGGGTTAAATGTATTACAAAGCGGAATGGACTACCCCCACGACCCGCATCATGTATTTGTTTCTGACTTCGTCGATTTTTCTATTTATGTTGATGCGCCAGAGGAATTACTCCAGACGTGGTATATCAATCGATTCCTGAAATTTCGTGAAGGGGCATTCACCAACCCTGACTCTTATTTCCATAACTACGCGAAATTGTCCGAGGATGAGGCTATCAATACAGCAATGTCGCTCTGGAAAGAGATTAACTGGTTGAATTTAAAACAAAATATATTACCTACGCGTGAGCGAGCCAGTTTAATCATGACCAAGAGCGCCAATCATGCCGTTGAGCAAGTCAGGTTAAGAAAATAAATAAAAAAAGGGGAGCCGATGCTCCCCTTCTTCTTATTATTCTGCACTTCTGAGCGATATTTCTCCGCCCATCCATGGATTTATCTCACCATTCTGCTCAAGCAATAGTGCACCTTGAGCATCTATTCCCCGCGAGATACCAAATATTTCTTTATCGCCAATAATGAGTTTAACAGGGCGGTTGATAAAGTTATCAAGTGCCTTCCAGCGTGATAAATAAGGCACCAACCCCTCTTGCTCAAACAGTATCAGCGCAGCACGAAGCTCGCGGATCAACCGGGCCGCAAGAGTATTACGGTCAATGTTTATGCCTGCTTCCTGTAGGTTAATCCACCCCTGATTAATCACATTCTCTTCGACCCGGCGCATAGACATGTTAATTCCGGCACCAATAACGATTTGCGCGGCATCACCAGTCTTACCGGTGAGCTCAACCAGTATACCGGCCAGTTTTCGATCGAACAGGTAGAGATCATTAGGCCATTTAACGCGGACTTTATCCGCCCCCAGATCGCGTAAAACTTCAGCCATGACGATACCAATGACCAGACTCAGGCCAATCGCCGCTGCCGGGCCCTGCTCCAGGCGCCAGAACATAGAGAGATACAGGTTAGCACCAAATGGCGAAAACCATTTACGCCCACGCCGGCCACGACCAGCCTGTTGATACTCCGCCACGCAGGCATCTCCGGATGCCAGTTGCCCAATTCTATCCAGCAGATACTGGTTGGTTGAATCGATTACGGGTAGAACGGTGATATTTCCGCCGCCCAGTTGAGAATGAATAACGGATGAGTCTAATAGCTGGATGGGCTCTGGTAAGCTGTAGCCTTTACCTGGAACAGTAAATACATCAACGCCCCAGTCGCGTAACGTCTGGATGTGTTTATTGATCGCAGCACGACTCATTCCCAGTTTTTCACCGAGTTGCTCACCTGAATGGAATTCGCCATCAGCCAATAATGAGATAAGCGTCAGGGGGACGGTATTATCCTTCATGTAATGATCTCCACAGCATTCACTTCACCCTGCGGGCCCATAAATCTAACCTCAGGCTCAAGCCAGACATTAAACTTCTCACCCACTTTATGTCGTACATGATGTGCAAGTTGCACGACATCCTGGCTCGTCGCATTACCCGCATTGATCAGGACCAGTGCCTGCTGTTGATGTACTGCTGCACCACCAATACGCATGCCTTTGAGCTGACACTGATCGATAAGCCAGCCAGCGGCCAGCTTCACTGAGCCATCGACCTGGGGATAGTGAGGCGCGGTCGGGAATTGTGACAGGAGTTCCTGTGCAATTTCCGCTGCAACAACCGGATTTTTAAAAAAACTGCCCGCATTACCGTTTATTTTCGGGTCAGGCAGCTTTGTTGTTCGCATGTGGCAGACGGAATCAAACACCTGATGAGGTGTGACCGTTGCAGGATCCAGACGCGTCAAATCGCCGTATGTCAGTACGGGCTGCCACTGTTTAGACAAACGCAGACCAACGGCTACAATCGCGACGCGATCCTGATACTCATGCTTAAAGATACTGTCACGATAACCGAAACGACATTCTGCAGCACTTACACGCAGATGCTTACCGGTCGCCAGTTCAATGCAGTCCACATATTCGCAAACACGCTGAAGTTCCACACCATAAGCACCAATGTTCTGGATTGGCGATGAGCCAACACAGCCGGGAATAAGCGCCAGGTTTTCCAGTCCAGGCATGCCAAGCTGCAATGTATGCTGTACCAGATGATGCCAGTTCTCACCAGCCCCAACGTGTAGATACCACGCGTCAGGCTTCTCTGTCACCTCTATACCTTTGATACGGTTAACGATCACCGTACCATGGAAATTATCGAGGAACAGGACGTTACTCCCCTCACCCAAAATCAGTATCGGATGGTTTAATGCATTGGCAGCTTGCCAGGCGTTCAATAGTTGTTGCTCATTTTCAGCACAAACAATCTCGTTGGCAGACTGGTCAATGCCGAAGGTGTTCCAGGCTTTAAGGGAGTGATTCATAGACGCTTTCCTGATGCAAAATCGCGCTTAGTTTACCGCATATGCCGCAGGATGGCTTGTTTTATGGAAGTGTCGGGTTTGCTTTGTACCCGATAGTGCTGCAGTCGTAGGCCGGATAAGGCGGGACGCCGCATCCACCTGTTTTCACCCCTCGCACACGCAAAGAAGCCCATCCGTCAGAATGGGCTTCTTCACTTGTTTGATGCCTGGCAGTTTATGGCGGGCGTCCTGCCCGCCACCCTTCGGGCCGTTGCTTCGCAACGTTCAAATCC
>NZ_JBKGLW010000020.1:0-56646 GCF_046555775.1 Citrobacter sp. U14242 | reverse complement strand
AGCTGTTGGCGGTATTGATAGCGTCCTGCTTAGCGGTATCAGTATAGCTGTTGGCGGTGTTGATAGCGTCCTGCTTAGCGGTATCAGTATAGCTGTTGGCGGTGTTGATAGCGTCCTGCTTAGCGGTATCAGTATAGCTGTTGGCGGTATTGATAGCGTTCTGCGTAGCGGTATCAGTATAGCTGTTGGCGGTATTGATAGCGTCCTGCTTAGCGGTATCAGTATAGCTGTTGGCGGTGTCGATAGCGTTCTGCGTAGCGGTATCAGTATAGCTGTTGGCGGTATTGATAGCGTCCTGCTTAGCGGTATCAGTATAGCTGTTGGCGGTGTTGATAGCGTCCTGCTTAGCGGTATCAGTATATGATTTACTGTCAGCAGTGCTGTTTGCGATATCTTGAGATAAACCCGTTGCAACATCGTCTACGTGATTGCTCAACTCGTTAATAGAACTGGTGTTCGCGGCGATATCTGTGGTGTTGGTCGTGGTACGGGTGTCAAGGTCTGCGATATCCGAAGCGTTATCGGCAATAGCGCTGGTGTTGGCTGCAGTTGCCGCAGTGTTGGTTGCAATTGCTGTGGTGTTGGCTGCAATTGCCGTGGTGTTGGCTGTAATCGCCGTGGTGTTATTTGTCGTACGGGTGTCAAGGTCTGCGATGTCTGAGGCGTTATCGGCAATAGCGCTGGTGTTGGCTGCAGTAGCCGCAGTGTTGGTTGCAATTGCCGCGGCGTTGGTTGCAATATCCGAGGCGTTATCGGCAATAGCGCTGGTGTTGGTTGCAATTGCCGCGGTGTTGGCTGTAATCGCTGTGGTGTTGTTTGTCGTACGGGTATCAAGATTTGTGGTACGGGTGTCAAGGTTTGTGATATCCGAGGTATTATCGGCAATCGCGCTGGTGTTGGCCGTGGTACGGGTGTCAAGGTCTGCGATGTCCGAGGCGTTATCGGCAATAGCGCTGGTGTTGGCTGCAGTAGCCGCTGTGTTGGCTGCAGTTGCTGCGGTGTTGGCTGTAATCGCCGCGGTGTTGGTTGCAATATTCGAGGCGTTATCGGCAATAGCGCTGGCGTTGGCTGCAGTAGCCGCCGTGTTGGTTGCAATTGCCGTGGTGTTAGCTGTAATCGCCGTGGTGTTGTTTGTGGTACGGGTATCAAGATTTGTGGTACGGGTGTCAAGGTCTGCGATATCCGAAGCGTTATCGGCAATAGCGCTGGTGTTGGCTGCAGTAGCCGCTGTGTTGGCTGCAGTTGCTGCGGTGTTGGCTGTAATCGCCGCAGTGTTGGTTGCAATATTCGAGGCGTTATCGGCAATCGCGCTGGTGTTGGTTGCAATTGCCGTGGTGTTGGCTGTAATCGCCGTGGTGTTGTTTGTCGTACGGGTATCAAGGTTAGTGGTACGAGTGTCAAGGTTTGAGATATCCGAGGTATTACCGGCTACTTCCCCTTCCAGGGTTCGAGTGGCAGCTGTCACTGCATCATCAACATATTTCTCGGTTGCATTATCGTCAGGTCCGGCAAAAACAACACTCGGTAATAATGCACATGAAACAACAATAGTAAGCGCGCTACGTTTAAAATTCATAATTGATAATCTCCGTATATATTATTATAAATTAACAAGACATCGCGATGTTAATTTATTCCTGATTGGATGGGGTTACTCTAATGCTATACGTCCTTGTTAATGTGTATAATAAGGCTTCTGCGTCTAACATCACGCGGATTATAAAGTTCTCATTTGTTAGTTCAATGCGATTATTTATTTTAGATGTGATTTTTTTTGTTTTTTGTATTTAAAAACAATGGGTAATGTCTTTTTTTTAAGGATTTCCTTGTTATTTTTTTAGGATTTACGCCCAAAAACCAGATGTGGCCATATAAAACATAGATAATTATTCTCTTGATGAATTTATTTTTTTTGTGTGAATTTTTTATGTGTCACATATTGGTAGTGTATTTATTGCTGGCTGTGTAATAAGTTGGTCTGAATATGAATGTTATATGTATATATTTGTCTTGGTATATACAATTATAAGGGGAAGTATGTGAGATAATTGGAACTCTATTAAAGGTTCCGGTATAAAATTGGACTGCCACCTAAAAGTTGGACGCTCCCGTTTTTTATGGCAAATCCAAAATATTCTCTCAGAACCAGAGAGGCTGTAGTCAGACACTACCCCTGCGGTAATGATGGGACACGACAAACCGCAGAGTACTTTGGCGTTAAAATAACGTCAGTGTTAATGTGTACAAATTCTAAGACCAGAAAGGACTTCTGAGTATAAAACGCGGCCGGGGCAAACCAATGTCAAAACAACCAATGACATCCCCACTTACCGATGCGGGACTGGAAAAGCGCTATCCTGAAGAATTACGGGCTGAACTCTGTTATTTGCAATACCCATTACGACAACAACGAGCGGGTGAGCTTTAAATTACAAGGCCTGAGCCCGGTAGAATACCGAACCCAGGCCCTGAACGCCGCTGTCCCACACTTTATGAGTGCAGACTATAATCCTGAGCCTTTTGTTAGGCCTCGTTTTCCGCCAGTTCACGCAGATACTGGAAGATCTGACGTGCTGATTTCGGCGGCTTGTTGCCTTCTTTCTCTTTCTTCGCATTACGAACCAGAGAGCGAAGCTGCTGGCGATCGGCGGTTGGCCACAGGTTCAGCACTTCTTCTACGGCATCATCACCTTCGACGATCAGGCGATCGCGCAGTTGCTCAAGCTTGTGAAACAGCACAACCTGTTGGTTGTGGCGGTTTTTTAGCTTGTCCAGTGCCTGGCGGATTGGATCGACATCGCGCTGGCGCAACATCTTACCAATGAGCTGCAGCTGGCGGCGGCGTCCTTCCATCTTAATACGCTGGGCCAACTCAATTGCGGCACGTAAATCCGCATCGAGCGGGATTTTATCCAGCGCGTTTTTCCCCAGTTCGACCAGTTCCACACCCAGGCGTTTTAACTCCTCGGCGTCACGTTTAATTTCACTTTTACTGACCCAGATAATTTCATCGTCTTCGTCTTCGATGTCATCACCGGGAACGTCGTCGAGCCAGTCTTCGGGCTGCTTAGTCATGTCAGGCTCCTTAAAAAAAGAGGCTAATGTTACCAGTTAAGATGCGCACTGAAAAACGGTTCTCTGTTAGACTTCAGAGAAACTCTCTCTACATTATGGCATTTGCGATGAAAGTAATCTCACAAGTTGAAGCGCAGCGTAAGATTCTGGAAGAAGCAGTCTCGACAGCACTGGAATTAGCGTCAGGTCAGTCGGATGGCGCGGAAGTCGCTGTAAGCAAGACCACGGGTATTAGCGTCAGCACCCGTTATGGTGAAGTGGAGAACGTAGAATTCAATAGCGATGGTGCGCTGGGGATTACGGTTTATCACCAGAACCGTAAGGGCAGCGCATCGTCCACCGATTTAAGCCCGCAGGCGATTGCGCGTACCGTGCAGGCCGCGCTGGATATCGCCCGTTACACTTCACCGGATCCGTGCGCAGGCGTGGCGGATAAAGAACTGCTGGCCTTTGATGCACCCGATTTAGACCTGTTCCATCCGGCGGAGGTCTCGCCTGATGAAGCTATCGAACTGGCAGCGCGTGCTGAGCAAGCGGCGTTGCAGGCCGATAAGCGCATTACTAATACCGAAGGCGGCAGCTTTAACAGCCACTATGGTATCAAAGTGTTTGGTAACAGCCATGGCATGTTGCAGGGCTACTGCTCCACGCGTCACTCGCTTTCCAGCTGTGTTATCGCAGAAGAAAATGGCGACATGGAACGCGATTATGCCTACACCATTGGCCGGGCGATGGGCGATCTGCAAACGCCGGAATGGGTGGGGGCCGACTGTGCGCGTCGCACCTTATCCCGCTTGTCGCCGCGTAAGCTCTCCACCATGAAAGCACCGGTTATTTTCGCCAATGAAGTGGCGACCGGATTGTTTGGACACTTGGTTGGCGCGATTGCCGGTGGATCGGTATATCGCAAATCCACCTTCCTGCTGGACTCGCTGGGCAAACAAATCCTGCCGGAATGGTTGACCATTGAAGAGCACCCGCACCTGCTGAAAGGGCTGGCGTCTTCGCCGTTCGACAGCGAAGGCGTACGGACTGAACGTCGCGACATTATCAAAGACGGTGTGCTGACCCAGTGGCTGCTGACCAACTACTCTGCGCGTAAGCTGGGGCTTAAGAGCACCGGCCATGCTGGCGGTATTCACAACTGGCGAATTCCGGGGCAGGGACTAAGCTTCGAGCAGTTGCTCAAAGAGATGGGCACCGGCCTGGTGGTGACTGAGCTGATGGGGCAGGGCGTGAGCGGTATTACCGGAGATTACTCGCGCGGCGCGGCGGGCTTCTGGGTTGAAAATGGCGAAATTCAGTACCCGGTGAGCGAAATTACCATCGCCGGTAACTTAAAAGATATGTGGCGAAATATCGTCACTGTCGGTAATGATATTGAAACCCGCAGCAATATACAGTGTGGTTCGGTACTGTTGCCGGAGATGAAGATCGCCGGGCAGTAATACCCGTCATACTTCAAGCTGCTGCTCGAATGATTTAGGGTATCTGGCGTTATTTTTTAATAATAAAAAGGAAGTGAGCAATGCGTAAACACCTGTTAGCGATCGTCGCGGCTTCAACGCTGGTTCTTGGTTCTTCTGCCTTTGCAGCCGATCTTGAAGACGACATGGGGATCCTCAACGACAACCTGAAGATCGTTGAAAAAACGGATAACGCGACCGAGCTAAAAGATGCGTTAACTAAAATGCGGACAGCTGCGCTGGATGCACAGAAGGGAACGCCGCCGAAGCTGGAAAGCAAATCCCCTGATAGCCCGGAGATGAAAGATTTCCGCCACGGTTTTGACACGCTGATCGGTCAGATCGACGGTGCGCTGAAACTGGCAAATGAAGGTAAAGTCTCAGAGGCGAAAGCCGCTGCGGAAGAGCTGAAAACAACCCGCAACGCTTACCACAAAAAGTACCGCTAATGTGTTGTATCCGGCCTGTGTAGTCTGCAGGTCGGATAAACCGCCATCGCGTCGCTATCTGGCAACACAATTCCCCATAAGTAAACGCTATACCCATCACATTTTTTCATTTTTATCGTCCACGCATTGTTCGTTCTGGCCTCCACTTTCCTTGTTTTTCTTGCGATCTTAATCACATTATTCCAGCGATAAATCGCGAATCCCGTCCTTTTTGCGGCACAGATCACTGTCGCTGTGCCCCTTTCCACTTCGAAGTGGAAAACAACTCGCTACAAACTTTTAACCTCCACCGCTACTTTACCCTCAGAGCCATTAGTGGGGTATGACGAGTGAATAACGGAGCTGTAATGAATGACATGGGGGAATCGGTGGAACTGGCCGACCGCATGCTGGCGCAGGTGTATGCCTTGCTGCGTGAACGCCACATTATTCCCAACGCTGTACAGGAACAGATGCTGACGTCGCACGTTCGCGCCATGGCGCACCGCTCGGTCACGGGTGAACCGCTACCTGAAGTCGATGCCAGCTTATTTGATGAAATATCTGCCGAATCAATGGCGCTTGCCCGCGACGTCGTCGCCGAGTTTGGCAATCTTCCTGAGGAAGAGGCCTGGCTGCTGTCGGTGCACTTCGAAGTCGCGAAAGACAACCTTTAAGGAGCAAAAGATGGAACAGATTACCGTAGTGATTGGCGATCGTCTGGGTAAAGGCCAGAAAGTGGCGGCAGGCGTCGAGAAAGCAGGCGGTCGCGCGGTTGTGGTACCGGGTGTTGCCGCTGATATGAAGCTGGGCGATGTGATGAAAGCGGAAAATGCCACCTTTGGCATCTCGTTTTGCGGCAGCGGCGGCGCGGGGGCTATCACCGCACAGACTAAATACGGCTACAAGGCGAAATATGGTATGCGCTCGGTTGAAGAGGGTGTGACCGCCATCAACGAAGGTTGCAACGTGTTGGGGTTCGGCTTTATGGACAAAGAAGAGCTCGGCGAGCGCCTGGTACAGGCGTGGCAAAAGAAACACGGCGCTTAAGCATGAAAGAGCAATTCACCACCACGGTGAGAGTCACTGGCAAGGGCGAAGCCAAAGCGCGCGCCTTTGCCGATGCCCTGAACCACGTTCAGGCTGCGGTGATGAAAGTATCGCCGCATATCTTACTGCGTATTGAGCCACAGGATGTGCAGGTCGTTCAAGCGCGTGAAACAGTGCGTAAAGAGGCGTTTTTATTCCTCTTTCTACGCCGGGAAAGACGCACTTTCAGCGTGGAGCTGGATGTGACGGTCAACGTGACTGCCATCAATCTCGACAAGGTGGATTTCGTTACGCAACGCTGATTTTCTATTAAAAGGCATAATTATGTTCCTGATAATATTAATAAAATCGCTCATCATCGGCGCGCTGGTTGGCGTCGGTGTCGGCGCTGGGGCTGCACGCATGTTTCATGCGCCTACCACTCAAGGGATGGGCGCATTTCGTACCCTGGGGGAACTGAATTCCTGTGAAGGGGATCCGGCTTCTCACTTCTCGTTCGGCCTGGGTTTCTTCTTTAACGCCTGGGCTTCTTCCGTTGCGGCGGGGGCGTTCACTCAGGACGTTGACCACCGCATCATCCCCAACTGGGGTGCCGCCGCGCTGATGATCAAAAATCGCAACGTGGGTGAAACGCTGCACGATCCTAAACGCATGGCGATTGCTTGTGGCGTCATTGGCATGATCGTTGTGACGTTCCTGAACCTTACCGCATCCTCCGTACCCGAAGCATTGCAGGTTACCGCCGTTAAGGTGCTGGTTCCCGCAGCCAACCTGCTGGTCAACACGGTAATGCCGGTGATCTTCTGGCTGGCGGCGATCGATGCCGGTAAAAAATCTGGCTTCTGGGCGACCGTTTTCGGTGGTGCAGCACAGTTGATTATGGGCAACGCCGTTCCGGGTCTGGTCCTCGGTATCCTGATTGGTAAAGGCGTTGAAGAGAGCGGCTGGAACCACGTCACCAAAGTGATGATGGTGGCTATCGTCGCGCTGTTCGTCCTGAGCGGCTTCTTCCGCGGATTCGATATGAAGATGATCGAATCTTTCCATCTGACCGTGCCTAACTGGCTGGAACTGATCCACAACTCGCTCAGCGGCAAATAACGGAGGCCATCATGGAACAAAATAAAGGTTTTTGGTTTGCCGACTGGTCGTTCCCGATCTTCGTTGGTTTGCTCTCTTCTGGCGTCTTTGCCGGAACGCACATGTACTACCTGTATGGCATTGGTGCATTTAACGAAGTGGCATTCGTGGCGATGCTGAAAGCGGGAATGGACACCGGCTCCTACGGCGCGGTAGCGGCGTTTGGCGCAAGTTTCTTGTTTGCCCGCATCATTGAAGGATCTCTGGTGGGGATCCTGGACATCGGCGGGGCGATTCAGACCGGTGTTGGGTTAGGCGTTCCGGCGCTGCTACTGGGTGCGGGCATTATTTTCCCGGTTGCCAATTTTGCCGCCTCACTGGTCACCGGTCTGGTGATTGGTCTGGCGATTGGCTACATCATCATTCTGGCGCGTAAGTTCACCATCAATCAGAGCGACTCGACCTACGGGGCTGACGTGATGATGGGGGCCGGTAACGCCTCCGGCCGCTTCCTTGGGCCGTTGATTATCCTCAGTGCCATGACGGCATCTATTCCTATCGGGATCGGCTCTCTGGCTGGCGCACTGCTGTTTTACCTGTGGCAGAAACCAATCACCGGCGGGGCGATCCTTGGGGCGATGATCCTCGGTTCGATCTTCCCGATTGCCATTAGCTAACTGTTGATTTGTAGGCCGGATAAGGCGGTTGCGCCGCCATCCGGCAAAGGAGAGTGCGATGTTTGATTTACTCCTGCGCCATGCGCGTCTGGTTGACGATACGGTGAGTGATATTGCGCTCAAGGACGGCAAAATTGCGGCGCTGGGCGACATTGATAGCCCGGCGGCGAACATCATCGACTTACGCGGCGAGTGCTACGTCAGCGCAGGCTGGATTGATTCCCACGTCCACTGTTATCCCAAATCCCCGATTTATCATGACCAACCCGACAGCGTCGGCATTGCCACTGGCGTCACCACGGTGGTCGATGCGGGCAGTACTGGCGCTGATGATATTGACGATTTTTACACGCTGACGCGCGATGCAGCCACTGAGGTTTATGCGCTGCTGAATATCTCACGCGTTGGGCTTATTGCCCAAAACGAACTGGCCAATATGGCCAATATCGACGCCGATGCGGTGCAGCAGGCGCTGAAACGCCACCCCGATTTTATCGTGGGTCTGAAGGCGCGCATGAGCAGCAGCGTGGTCGGTGAAAATGGCATTACACCGCTGGATCGGGCTAAAGAGATGCAGGCGCAAAACGGTGACCTGCCGCTGATGGTGCACATCGGCAACAATCCCCCGGATCTGGATGAGATTGCCGAGCGCCTGATGGCGGGCGACATCATCACCCACTGCTACAACGGCAAGCCAAACCGCATTCTGACACCGGAAGGTGAACTGCGTGCGTCGGTGACACGGGCGATTTCGCGCGGCGTGCGTCTGGATGTTGGGCACGGTACTGCCAGCCTGAGCTTTGCGGTGGCGAAACGCGCTATCGAACTGGGTGTTCTGCCGCACACCATTAGCTCCGACATTTACTGCCGTAACCGCATCAGCGGCCCGGTGCATTCCCTGGCGAACGTGATGTCGAAGTTTCTCGCTATCGGCATGTCGCTACCACAGGTCATTGAGTGCGTGACCGCCAATGCCGCCGACGGTTTGCGCCTGAAACATAAAGGTCGGCTGCAGGTTGGTCTGGATGCTGATCTGACCCTCTTTACGCTGAAACGCCAGCCAGGCGTGCTGGTAGATGCCGAAAATGACAGCCTGCAGGCTGAACAACTGCTGGTGCCGCTTGCCGCAATACGTGCGGGTAAGGGCTATTTGACCGAACAAGGGAGCGCGGAACATGCCTTCAATTTTTGAGAAGTACCATTTAAAACAGGTGATTAATACATCCGGTCGCATGACGGCGCTGGGTGTCTCCACACCACGACCGGAAGTGGTTCAGGCTGCGATGGCGGGGATGAATCAATACTTCGAAATGAAAGATCTGGTCAATAAGACAGGTGAGTACATTGCGAAGTTACTGGATGTGGAAGGGGCTACCGTCGTTTCCTGTGCCTCGGCAGGGATTGCCCAGTCGGTGGCGGCGGTGCTGGTTAAAGACAGTGACTGGCTATTGGAAAACCTGCACGTGACGCCTGTCGACAACAACGAAATCGTGCTACCCAAAGGCCACAACGTTAACTTCGGCGCCCCGGTTGGCGCGATGGTGGCGCTCGGCGGCGGTAAGGTAGTGGAAGCGGGCTATGCCAACGAATGTTCGGCAGCGCAGCTGGCTGCGGCTATTACACCACGCACGGCGGCAATTCTGTATATCAAATCGCACCACTGTGTACAGAAAAGCATGCTCAGCGTGGAGCAGGCTGCGGTGGTTGCACGCACGCATAACCTACCGTTGATCGTCGATGCGGCGGCGGAAGAGGATTTGCAATGTTACTACCGTGTCGGTGCGGACCTGGTCATTTACAGCGGTGCGAAGGCGATCGAAGGGCCAACCAGTGGTCTGGTGATTGGCAAAACGCAGTATGTTGAATGGGTCAAACGCCAGACGGCGGGCATTGGCCGGGCAATGAAGGTCGGCAAAGAAGGCATCCTCGGTTTGACCTGCGCTATCGAACTGTACCTAAGCGCGCAGAAAGAGAGCGGCGCGGAGATGGTAGAAAAAATGACGCCGTTTATAGCGGCGTTGAATGCCCTTAATGGCGTGAGCGCTCGTGTCGTGTGGGATAGTGCAGGGCGTGACATTGCACGTACAGAAATTAAGTTTGACGAAGCGGTAACCGGTATCGCCACGGGCGAACTGGTCGACGCGCTGAAACAGGGGGAGTATGCGATTTACTTCCGTGGTTACAAAGCTAATGAAGGCATCATCGAGGCGGATGTGCGCAGCGTCGATCGCGCGCAACTGGAGATTGTGGCTCGCCGGATTGCTGAAGTGATTTCGCAGGAGAAAAAAGCATGAAATTAACCCCTAATTTTTACCGCGATCGCGTCTGTCTGAACGTGTTGGCGGGCTGTAAAGAGAACGCCCAGGATATTTATGCGGCGGCGGAAGGCCATGTGCTGGTTGGCGTGCTGTCTAAAAATTACCCCAACGTCGAAAGCGCGGTGGCGGATATGCGTGAATACGCGGCGCTTATTGACAACGCACTGTCTGTGGGGCTGGGGGCGGGCGATCCGAACCAGTCGGCGATGGTCAGTGAGATCTCCCGCCTGGTGCAGCCTCAGCATGTTAATCAGGTCTTTACCGGCGTGGCAACCAGCCGTGCGCTATTGGGACAGCATGATACGGTTGTCAATGGTCTGGTATCGCCAACGGGTACGCCGGGAAGGGTGAAAATTTCCACCGGGCCTTTGAGCAGCCAGACACCGGACGGCATTGTGCCGGTCGAAACCGCGATTGCTCTGCTCAAAGACATGGGGGGGAGCTCAATTAAGTACTTTCCGATGGGCGGTCTGAAATGCCGTGACGAATACATCGCGGTCGCGCAGGCCTGTGCTCGTCACGACTTCTGGCTTGAGCCTACTGGCGGCATAGACCTGGACAATTTCGCTGAAATCCTGCAGATCGCCCTTGATGCCGGAGTGAGCAAAATCATTCCTCACATCTATAGTTCGATTATTGATAAGGTGAGTGGTGATACCCGTCCGCAGGACGTTCGCCAACTGCTGGCGATCACCCGCACCTGCGTAGGCTAATTAACTGATGAGGAAACTGATGTGAGATTCCCCAACCAACGTTTAGCGCAGCTTTTTGACATGCTGCAAAACGAGGCGCTCCCGCAGGATGAGCTGGCGCAGCGGTTGTCGGTTTCTACACGCACCGTACGTGCAGATATTACGGCGCTAAACGCGCTGCTTACTCAGTATGGTGCACAGTTTATTCTCAGCAGGGGCAGCGGTTATCAGCTTAAAATTGATGACCCGGCAAGTTATCACTCTCTGCAAACGCAGCAGCCTGAAACGTTGCTGCGCATCCCGCGAACCAGCCAGGAGCGGGTACACTGGCTGGTGGTCCGTTTTCTGACGTCGGCCTTTTCGCTGAAGCTTGAAGATTTAGCTGATGAATGGTTTATCAGTCGTGCGACGCTGCAAAATGATATGGCCGAAGTCCGTGAACACCTGCAACGTTATCGTCTGACGCTGGAAACCCGGCCCCGGCATGGGATGAAATTGTTTGGCAGCGAAATGGCGATCCGTGCTTGTTTAACTGACCTGCTGTGGACGCTGGCTCAGCAAGACCCCCAGCACCCATTGGTAACGGAAGAGGCGCTTAATGCCGGGATACCTGAGCAGCTACAGCCGGTTCTACAGGATATTTTTGCCCGTTTTCATATTCGTCTGACCGATGAGGGCGAGCTGTTTCTGCGCTTGTACTGTGCGGTGGCTATCCGGCGGATTAGCGAAGGGTATCCACTGCCTGAATTTGCCGCTGAAGAAACTGAACAGGCGGTGTGCCTGGCGGCAAGAGAGATTGCGGGGATCTTGCACCAACTGGCAGACAAGCCGCTTTCCGAGTATGAAGAAAACTGGCTTCAGGTACATATTGCCGCCCGTCAGGTACAGGAAATTGCGCCCAGCGCCATTAATGCCGATGATGGCGAAGCACTGGTCAATTACATCCTGCGTTTTATCAACACCCAGTACAACTACAACCTGCTGAATGACCAGCAGTTGCATGCCGATCTGCTGACACATATTAAGACGATGATCACCCGGGTTCGCTACCAGATCATGATCCCTAATCCGTTGCTGGAAAATATTAAACAGCACTACCCGATGGCATGGGATATGACGCTGGCCGCCGTGTCAGGTTGGGGGAAATACACGCCGTATACCATCAGTGAAAATGAGATCGGCTTTCTGGTTCTGCATATTGGCGTTGGGCTGGAACGTAGTTACAACATCGGTTACCAGCGCCAGCCGCGTGTGCTGTTGGTCTGTGATGCGGGAAATGCGATGGTGCGGATGATTGAAGCGGTGCTGGCGCGAAAATATCCGCAGATTGATATTGTGGGCGCCGTGACGCTACGCGATTACGAACAGCGGGACAACATCAGTGAAGACTTCGTTATTTCTACTGCACGGATCGGTGAAAAAGATAAGCCTGTCGTGATGATTGCACCGTTTCCTACCGACTATCAACTGGAGCAGATCGGGAAACTGGTGCTGGTAGATCGAACCCGTCCGTGGATGCTGAACAAGTTTTTCGATGCCGCCCACTTTCGTGTTATCAACGGCACCATGGATCAGCAGACGCTGTTCAAAACGTTATGCCACCAGTTGCAGGATGAAGGTTTTGTCGACGCGGAGTTTCTTGATTCGGTTGTTGAACGTGAGGCCATTGTCAGCACGATGTTGGGTGACAGTATTGCCCTGCCGCATGCGCTCGGCTTGCTGGCAAAGAAAACGGTGGTCTACACCATCCTCGCCCCGCAGGGCATTGCCTGGGGCGATGACACGGCACACGTAATTTTCTTGCTCGCCATCAGCAAAAGCGAATACGAAGAAGCGATGGCGATCTACGATATCTTTGTCACTTTCCTGCGTGAACGCGCCATGACGCGGCTCTGTGCATGTCAGAATTTTGCCGAGTTCAAAACGGTTGCGATGGAATGTGTGAGTCGTTTTTGAGAGGCGTTTTCCAGAATTCGATGTAATGTGAATGTAATGCTAAACTGCATTACACATTCGATTCTACTGGAGGCATAATGGCCACGCTGAACGTCCGTCTGGATGAAAAACTCAAAAATGAGGCTTATGCCGTGCTGGAAAAACTGAACATTACGCCAACGGAAGCCGTGCGATTACTGTTTCAGTACGTCGCGGAAACGGGGCGCATGCCAGTGAAAACCGTTACCGTTAGCGACAGTGAAGATGCACTGATTCAGACAGCCCGGGAGAGGCTGGCCAGCCCGCAAAAGGGAATCAAGGTTAGTCTGGATGACTTATGAACTGGAATTCGACCCGAGAGCCTTAAAGGAGTGGCATAAATTGGGTGATACGGTGAAGGCTCAGTTTAAGAAGAAGTTGGCCGGCGTGTTGTTGAACCCCAGAATTGACTCTGCCCGTTTAAACGCTCTTCCAGATTGCTATAAAATTAAGCTTAAGTCGTCCGGCTATCGTCTGGTGTACCAGGTTCGGGATGAGGTTGTGATCGTGTTTGTTGTCGCGGTCGGCAAGCGAGAACATTCAGCCGTTTATCACGATGCAAACAAACGGCTTTAGCGATTAACGCAAATGATGTACAACCTGGTTGCTGCTGCCGCGCCAGATCAGCGCCGGGTCTTTAAGATCCTGCACAAACTTGCCATCGACCAGTACGTTGATGAGATCGACCACCTGCATCTGCGCGGCGTTGAGTTCATCAAGCTTGTAGCCGGTCCACACCCAGATATCTTTCCCCGGACACTCAGCGCGAATACGCTGTACCAGTTTCAGGATATCCGGCACGTTTTGCGGATGCAGCGGATCGCCTCCGGACAGTGAAATACCCTGGCGATGAATGCGCGTGTCGTTCAGATCGGCAATGATCTTGTCTTCCATCTCCCGGGTAAACGGCATGCCGGAGTTCAACCGCCAGGTACTTTTGTTATAGCAGCCAGGGCATTCATGTACGCAGCCTGAAACAAACAGGGTGCAGCGAGTGCCGGGGCCGTTAACGATATCGACGGGATAGTACTGGTGAAAGTTCATAGCGTGTAACCATGCCCGGTAAGCGTAGCGCCACCGGGCGTTAACGTGGTAGGTGATTAACCGATCTGCCCGTTGCCTAAATGCTTAACGCGGCGCTTCACTTCTTCCTGCTTACCGGCGTTAAACGGACGGGCGTCCGGGCTACCTAAGTAACCGCAAACACGACGGGTTACCGATACGCGCGCGGCGTCGTGGTTACCACATTTCGGGCAGGTGAAGCCTTTGCTGGTGCATTCGAACTCACCGGTAAAGCCACATTCGTAGCACTCATCGATTGGCGTGTTGGTCCCGTAATACGGCACGTGCTGGTAGCTGTAATCCCACACGTCTTCCAGCGCTTTCAGGTTGTGCTGAATATTCGGATACTCGCCGTAGCAAATGAAGCCTCCGCTCGCCAGTGGCGGGTACGGCGCTTCGAAATCGATTTTGTCGTACGGGTTCACCTTCTTCTCTACATCAAGGTGGAAGCTGTTGGTGTAGTAACCTTTGTCGGTTACGCCTGGCACCACACCAAATTCGGCGGTATCGAGGCGGCAGAAACGGTCGCACAGGTTTTCGCTCGGTGTGCTGTACAGGCTGAAACCGTAGCCGGTCTCGTCTTTCCACTGATCAACAGCCTGACGCAGACGTTCGACAATGGCGATACCTTTGGCGCGCAGCTCTTCGCTGTCGTACAGGTGCTTATCACCAAACAGCGCGTTAATGGTCTCGTGAATGCCGATGTAACCCAGAGAGATGGATGCGCGGCCATTTTTAAAAATTTCAGACACATCATCGTCCGCTTTCAGGCGAACACCACAGGCACCTTCCATATACAGGATTGGCGCAACGCGGGCTTTCACACCTTCCAGACGTGCAATACGGGTCATCAGCGCTTTACGTGCCAGAATCAGACGGTCGTCGAGCAGCTTCCAGAAGGTGGTTTCGTCACCATGGGCTTCCAGCGCGATGCGTGGCAGGTTCAGGCTAATAACGCCAAGGTTGTTACGTCCGTCGTGAACCTGTTCGCCGTTCTCGTTTTCCCAGACACCAAGGAAGCTACGGCAGCCCATTGGGGTTTTGAACGAACCGGTGACTTTCACTACCTGATCGTAGTTCAGGATATCCGGGTACATACGCTTGCTTGCGCATTCCAGCGCCAGCTGTTTAATGTCGTAGTTCGGATCGCCAAACTTGTGGTTCAAACCGTCACGAATCGCGAATACCAGTTTCGGGAAGACGGCTGTTTTACGGTTTTTACCCAGTCCCGCGATGCGGTTACGCAGAATGGACTGCTGGATCAAACGTGATTCCCAACTGGTTCCCAGGCCAAAACCAAAGGTGACGAACGGTGTCTGACCATTAGCGGTATGCAGGGTATTCACTTCATACTCGAGGGACTGGAATGCGTCATAGCACTCTTTCTCGGTACGAGAATGTGCATAACCGTCGGCATTCGGGATCTGCCACTCTTCAGCGGTTTTACGGTGCTTGTTAAAGCTCTCGGTGACGAACGGCGCGAGAACTTCATCAATACGGTTGATCGTGGTGCCACCATAAATGTGGCTGGCAACCTGCGCGATGATTTGTGCCGTGACGGCGGTCGCGGTGGAGATGGATTTTGGCGGCTCAATCTCCGCGTTACCCATCTTAAAGCCCTGTGTCAGCATGCCTTTCAGGTCGATCAGCATGCAGTTAAACATCGGGAAGAACGGCGAGTAGTCGAGATCGTGATAGTGAATATCACCGCGCTCGTGTGCCTGAACGACATCACGCGGCAGCAGGTGCTGGCGCGCATAATGTTTGGCGACGATACCGGCCAGCAGGTCACGCTGGGTCGGGATCACTTTGCTGTCTTTATTGGCATTTTCATTCAGCAGAGCAGAGTTGGTTTGCTCAACCAGACCACGAATTTCCTGGTTCAGACGGCCACGTTTTTCACGCTGTATATCACGGTCGTGGCGATATTCGATGTACGCACGGGCGAGTTGTTTGTACGGACCAGACATCAGCTGGTTTTCTACCGCTGTCTGGATCTCGTTGATATCGACCTGGCTGCGCTCATTCATCTGACTACTAACGACTTCTGCGACGGTGGCACAGTAATCTGCGTCATCGACTCCCGCTGCTTTAGCTGCACGCAGAATGGCTTCTTTGATGCGCTCTGATTTAAACGGCACTTTACAGCCATCTCGTTTCATCACATGCGGTGTCATGATCACTCCATATTTATAAGAACAGGTTATCCACAGAGGCTGGGGAAGCGGCCATGGGGTTATTCATCTATCAGGCCAATGACTTCCCACAATCCTGACCCACTTTATCCACAATTCCACCGCTAACCGGGGAAATGTTGTTGTAGCAATTGTAGTCGATTAATACAACATATTGGGTCGGCGTGCATTTTAAGTTCTATATGTAGTGATTTGCATCAAGGATGTTTACGATTTATTTGATGTAGCGCAAAGTAAAAACTGGAGCGTACAGATGACGGGCAGTACAGCGATTGTAAATTGTAGTTAGAAAATTCTGATTAATTATTCAACAAAAACAGTAGGGTAAATGCAGTGTCAGCAGTGAAGCCCGGTAACGCTATACGTACCGGGCCTGACGCCAATTGCAAGCTATTTTTGCAGCCACCAGACTGCTTCAAATGGACGCAACGTCATGTCACCCGGTTGGCTGGCGACTTCGGCATAGTTGTGTATCAGCACCTGCCAGTTGCCGTCGGTATGAGTGGGTTGCCAGAGCTGGAAGGTGTTGCTCAGGTTGGCAACGACCAGCAGCCGTTGCCCTTGCCACTCGCGCTGATAGCACCATATGTGCGGGCTGTCAGGTATCAGATCCTGGTAGCTACCCCAGGTGATTACCGGTTCTGCTTTACGCAATGCGATCAGCTTCTGATAGGTATAGAACACCGAGTCGGCATCGCTCAGCGCGGTCGCCACGTTGATATCCGCTGCGTTGTCACACAGATTAATCCACGGCTCACCCTGGGTGAAGCCCGCGTGTTTGCTGGCGTCCCACTGCATCGGGGTACGGCTGTTATCGCGGGATTTACTGGCGAGGATCGCCAGTAAATCGTCAGCATCGCGTCCCTGACCGTTCAGTTCGGCAAACATGTTATGGCTTTCGACGTCGCGATAATCGGTTATCTGGCGGAAGTGTGGGTTGGTCATGCCAATCTCTTCCCCCTGATAGATATAAGGCGTGCCCTGCATCCCGTGCAGCACCATGGCCAGCATTTTGGCGGCAGGAACGCGGTATTTCTCTTCATCGCCAAAACGCGAAACGATACGCGGCTGGTCGTGGTTACACCAGAACAGCGCGTTCCAGGCCTGATTGTGCATTCCCTGCTGCCAGTGGCGGAACAGGGTTTTTAGCGCCACATAGTCGGGTTTTGCTAGCGTCCATTTCTCCCCATTGGGGTAATCGACTTTCAAATGGTGGAAGTTAAAGGTCATTGACAGTTCGCTGCCGTCCAGCGCGGCGTACTGCTGGCAATTTTCCAGCGTGGTGGAAGACATTTCGCCTACCGTCATCAGATTGCGTGGGGTGAATACGTCGCGGTTCATCTCACGCAAAAATTCATGTGCGCGTGGGCCGTCGGTATAAAAACGGCGTCCATCGCCGTCAGGATCGTTCGGGAACGCCTGATCCTTGGAGATAAGATTCACCACGTCGAGGCGCAGACCGTCCACGCCGCGATCGGCCCAGAACTCGCACACTTTTTTCAGCTCGGTGCGTACCGTCGGATTTTCCCAGTTCAGGTCGGCCTGCTCCGGGGCAAAGAGGTGCAGATAATACTGCTCGCTTTCGGCATGCCAGCTCCAGGCGCTACCGCCAAACTTGGAGCGCCAGTTATTTGGGCTGGCCTCTGACGTGCCATCGCGCCAGAGATAAAACTGACGATACGGACTGTCTTTATCCAGCGCCTCGCGAAACCAGGCGTGCTGTGTTGAAGTATGGTTAAACACCATATCAAGGATAATACGGATGCCGCGCACTTTTGCCTGCGCCACCAGTTCGTCGAAGTCTTCCAGCGTACCGTAGGCCGGGTCGACGGACGTGTAGTCAGCGACGTCGTATCCGTTATCAACCTGTGGAGATATATAGAAAGGGGTCAGCCATATCGCATCGACGCCCAGTTTTTGCAGGTAGTCGAGGCGCTTTGTTACACCGCGTAAATCGCCGGTGCCGCTGCCGGTCGTGTCCTGAAAGCTCTTGGGGTAAATTTGATAGATAACGCCGTTTTGCCACCAGTGTGGAATATTCATGGTTGTTTCCTGCAAATGCGATGGGGCGCAACTGCGCCCCGAAGAAAAGTCAGACAATCTGTAAGGTGCCCTGACGGTATTTACGCTGGTAGATGAACGAGGTCAGTACCATCGGGATAACAATTGAAATCACCATCGCCAGACCAAATACCTGCCAGTACGTTGGCTGGATGGAGAGGATGCCTGGCAAGCCGCCGACGCCAATGCCGTTTGCCATCACGCCGTTCAGGCCGCACAACAGCCCGGCAAGGCCCGAACCAATCATCGCGCACAGCATCGGGAAGCGATATTTCAGGTTGATACCGTACATTGCGGGTTCAGTCACACCCAGATAGGCGGAGATCGCTGCGGGAACGGAGATTTCACGTTCGTTGTGTTTGCGACTGGAGATAATGATGCCGACCACTGCGGAGGCCTGAGCGATGTTAGACAGCGCGATCAGTGGCCATACCGGTGTGCCGCCCATGCTCTGGATCATCTGCATGTCAATAGCCAGCGTGGTCTGATGCACGCCGGTAATCACCAGCGGGGCATACAGGAAGCCAAACAGCGCTGCACCAATTGGGGCAAAGCTGCCGGTCATCAGATGACGCACAGCAAAGGCGACACCGTCGCCAATCCAGCGGCCAAATGGACCGATAAAGGCATGGGCGAGGAACACCGCCAGGATCAGCGAACATACCGGGACGATGACCAGATACAGATAATCCGGGACGATGCGTTTCATCCGCGTTTCAATAAAGCCGAGCGCAAGACCCGCCAGCAGCGCCGGAATAACCTGCGCCTGGTAGCCCACTTTCTCGATAGTAAACAGGCCGAAGTTCCACACTTCCGGTACCTGCTGGCCGAGCAAATAGGCGTTCATCAGTTGCGGTGAAACCAGCGTGACGCCGAGCACGATGCCGAGGATCGGCGTACCGCCCATTTTCTTCACCGCCGACCAGCAGATCCCGACTGGCAGATAGAAGAAGATCGCCTCGCCAATCAGCCACAGAAAGTCATAAAGCGTTTTGAGTGAGGGATGCATCTGCGCCAGCGTCTGGCCGTTGCTCATCGGCAGATCGCCGATCACATTACGAAAACCTAAGATCAAACCACCGCTAATCAGCGCAGGCAGCAGTGGGAAGAAGATCTCCGCGAAGTGAGAAATCAGCTGCTCGTGCCACTTCATGTTCTGCCGCGCGGCTTTCTTTGCCTGCTCTTTGTCGGCACTGGCTTGTCCGGTGGTCGCCAACAGCGCCTTGTAGTAATCACCGACCTCGGTGCCGATCACTACCTGAAACTGCCCGGCGTTGGTGAAGCAGCCTTTGACCATCGGTAGCTGTTCGATCTCTTTGGGCCTGGCATTCGCGGGTTGATTCAACACAAAACGCAGGCGCGTAATGCAGTGACTCACCGTGGCGATATTGTCGCGCCCGCCAACCAGCTCTATCAGCCGGTCGATATCCGCTTGTTTTACTTTGCTCATGATGACGTGTGTTCCCCGTAGGTCGGATTAGACGCTTTCGCGACGTCATCCGGCAGCTGTCTCGTTGTGGGTGCCAGAGTATATCGTCGGTGAATATTTAAAAATGGGAACGTTCCCGAAACGCAGCGAAGATCACAAATTAGTGCTCAGAAAGCGATCAGGAGAGGGTGGCGGGAATGACGATTTGCCGCAGTTCGCTGCGGCCGTTGATCTGTTCGATCAGCTGTAACGCCGCTTGCCGTCCGGCTTCAGCGTAGCCGGGATCGACGGTGATGATCTCCGGATGGAGGAATTTCATCAGCGGCGTATTACCGACGCTCGCCAGTTGCAGGTTGTCGATTCGCTGTTCCTGCAGATATTTGCTGACACCAAGGGCAAGTGTGTCCGTTGCACAGACTAACGCGGTGGTTTCCGGCGTAATGACATCGGCGGCATGCTCATAGCCCTGCTTCATGGCAAGACCGGGCAGAGCAGCGACAGGGTGTAGCTTATGTTTCTTGCAGAAGGTCAGGTAGGCCTCATGACGGCGCTTACCGGTGGTGACGTCGCTATGGGGCACGCCAAGGAAGCTGATATGGCGGTGTTCACGGTCGTACAAACGCTGCATCAGGGTATGAATGGCGCCTTCGTCGTCATAACAGACTGAGGCAAAACCTTTGGCATCCCTGGCCAGCAGCACCAGAGAGTCCTGCCAGGAGGTGAGCATGGTTTCCGTTACGCCGGTAAAACCAAACAGCACCACCCCATCAATGTTGCGACGTTTGAGCATTCCCAGATGTTCTTCTACCAGTTCAGGTGAGAACTGGCTTTCCATCATAATCGGATCGTAACCCTGCTCATAAAAGGCTGGCAGCATGGTCTGCACCGCGAGGTTTTCTGAAAGTGAGTCCAGACGTGTGACGATAATCGCCACGACTTTGTCGCTTTGCCCACGCATGGCACGTGCGGAGCGGGAAGGGGAGAAACCGTGCTGATTCATCACTGCTTCAACACGTTCACGGGTGCGTTCACTAACGCCGCTTTCGTTGTTGAGCACACGGGAAACCGTTGATTTCCCCACGCCGCTTAAGCGGGCGATGTCTTTAATAGTCAGCCGATTTTGCATCCTGTTTTCCCGTTGCGCACTTTTTCAGTTATATCAAAGAGAGTAACTTTACTCATGTGGAGTGCAATGGGCAAAGTCTGCTTTAAACCGTTCACCATTCAGGCGATGTGTATACGTTTGGTTTAGTTTCCGTGCTGTATCATACCGCCATAATTGTCACAAACCTTATGGTTTTCTGCGTATAATCCGCAGCGCTTATCGTTCACTTACCGGAGGCTATATGGATCCCGATCCCACCCCTCTCCCTCAATGGAGAACCCCCCTTCTCCGGTAAGCCTGTTTTCACTGTCTTACCGGAGCTGTAAGACAGTGACGTTCTGACGTCCCTGTTGTGATTTTAAAATTGCCACCAGGCAAGGCTTTGCCACGCCTGAAGGATTTACTGCGCCTGTTTATACTGGTGCAGAGGGACTGCCTATGTTCAAAAATATTACCCGCCAGCTGTTTGCCCGGCTTAACCGCCATTTGCCGCATCGTTTGGTGCATCGCGATCCGTTACCTAATGCGCAGACCGTTGCCAGCACACCGATCCCACCGTCACTCAGTGAACATTGCCTGAAGATGGCACTGATGGATGAAGAGGCGCTGTGGAAAACGTTTGATGCGCATCCGGAAGGATTGAATACCGCAGAAGTGGAGAGCGCCCGCGAAAAGCATGGCGAAAACCAGTTGCCGACGCAAAAGCCGTCGCCGTGGTGGGTACATCTGTGGGTCTGCTATCGCAACCCGTTTAATATTCTGCTGACTATTCTGGGCGGCATTTCTTATGCAACTGAGGATCTGTTTGCTGCTGGCGTCATCGCCTTGATGGTGTGTATCTCAACGCTGCTGAATTTTGTACAGGAAGCGCGTTCGACCAAAGCGGCGGATGCGCTGAAAGCGATGGTCAGCAATACCGCAACCGTCCTGCGTGTCATCAACGAAAAAGGGGAGAACGGCTGGGTTGAACTGCCGATCGACCAGTTGGTTCCTGGCGATATTATTAAGCTGGCAGCCGGCGATATGATCCCGGCCGATTTACGTATCGTCCAGGCGCGCGATCTGTTTGTGGCGCAGGCTTCGCTGACCGGTGAATCTTTGCCGGTTGAGAAAGTGGCGACCAGCCGTGACCCGCAGCAAAGCAATCCGCTGGAGTGCGATACCCTGTGTTTTATGGGCACCAATGTGGTGAGCGGAACGGCACAGGCCATCGTCATTGCAACCGGGGCTAATACCTGGTTTGGACAACTGGCAGGCCGCGTCAGCGAGCAGGAAAATGAGCAAAATGCCTTCCAGAAAGGGATCAGCCGCGTCAGCATGTTGCTGATCCGTTTTATGTTGGTGATGGCGCCAATTGTTCTAATCATCAATGGCTACACCAAAGGTGACTGGTGGGAAGCGGCGCTGTTTGCGCTGTCTGTCGCGGTGGGGCTGACGCCGGAAATGCTGCCAATGATCGTCACCTCAACGCTGGCGCGCGGGGCGGTGAAGCTGTCCAAACAGAAGGTCATCGTCAAACACCTCGATGCCATCCAGAACTTTGGCGCGATGGATATTCTGTGCACCGATAAAACCGGTACCCTGACTCAGGATAAAATAGTGCTGGAGAATCATACCGATATCTCCGGTAAGCCCAGCGAACATGTCCTGTATTCCGCGTGGCTCAACAGTCATTACCAGACCGGGCTGAAAAACCTGTTGGATACTGCGGTTCTTGACGGTGTGGATGAAGAATCAGCCCGTCAGCTCTCTACCCGCTGGCAGAAAATTGATGAGATCCCGTTTGATTTTGAGCGTCGGCGGATGTCCGTGGTTGTGGCGGAAGAAACCGATGTGCATCAGTTGGTATGTAAAGGGGCGTTGCAGGAGATCCTCAGTGTCTGTACCCAGGTGCGTCATAACGGTGAAATTGTCCCGTTGGATGAGAACATGCTGCGCCGGGTGAAACGCGTTACCGATACGCTGAACCGTCAGGGGTTGCGCGTGGTCGCGGTGGCGACGAAATACCTGCCTGCGCGTGAGGGAGATTACCAACGTATTGATGAGTCAGACCTGATCCTCGAAGGGTATATCGCCTTCCTCGATCCGCCGAAAGAAACGACCGCCCCGGCGCTGAAAGCCCTGAAAGCCAGTGGTATTACGGTGAAAATTCTCACCGGTGACAGCGAACTGGTTGCGGCGAAAGTGTGTCATGAAGTGGGTCTGGATGCAGGTGATGTGGTGATCGGCAGCAGCATTGAAGGGTTAAACGACGACGAGCTGGCAACACTGGCTCAGCGTACCACGCTATTTGCCCGCCTGACGCCAATGCACAAAGAGCGCATTGTCACCCTGCTCAAACGTGAAGGTCACGTAGTGGGCTTTATGGGCGATGGTATCAATGACGCTCCGGCGCTGCGCGCGGCGGACATCGGTATTTCCGTCGATGGTGCGGTTGATATTGCGCGTGAAGCGGCAGACATCATCCTGCTGGAAAAGAGCCTGATGGTGCTGGAAGAAGGGGTGATCGAAGGGCGTCGTACCTTCTCGAACATGCTGAAGTACATCAAAATGACGGCCAGTTCCAACTTTGGTAACGTGTTTAGCGTGCTGGTGGCGAGCGCATTTCTGCCGTTCCTGCCGATGTTGCCGCTGCACTTACTGATTCAGAACCTGCTGTACGATGTATCCCAGGTGGCGATCCCGTTTGATAACGTTGATGAAGAGCAGATTAAAAAGCCGCAGCGCTGGAACCCTGCCGAGCTGGGACGCTTTATGATCTTCTTTGGACCGATCAGCTCTATCTTCGATATTCTGACATTTTGCCTGATGTGGTTCGTTTTCCATGCCAATACGCCAGAACATCAGACGTTGTTCCAGTCAGGCTGGTTCGTGGTCGGTCTGCTGTCGCAAACGCTGATTGTGCATATGATCCGTACCCGTCGCGTGCCGTTCATCCAGAGTCGCGCCGCATGGCCGTTGATGCTGATGACGCTGGTCGTGATGGTGGTGGGCATTGCGTTACCGTTCTCGCCATTGGCCAGCTACCTGCAATTGCAGGCATTGCCGCTGAGCTACTTCCCGTGGCTGATTGCGATTCTGGCAGGCTACATGACACTGACCCAGTTAGTGAAAGGTTTTTATAGCCGTCGTTACGGCTGGCAATAACCGCGACACGTCTCAACAGGATGGTGTTAGCACCATCCTGCATTTCTCTTCTTCATTCGAAGATATTCCTGCGTAATATTGTTGTTTTATTTTTATTGAAATACCAACGCGGCTAATTAGTATAAAACCGCGTCTTTTGCGTTGCTTTTTTATCAGGAAAACGATCTGCGTTGCAAAAATGAAACAGCGTGCTAAAAATTATAGAGCTTGGTTTTTTTTTGTGAAGGCAGTCATCGAAATAAATTGTTACACCAGTTAGTCTGCACCGGTAACGTCGTTAAGAAAGTTTCTCGCTGCCCATTTTTAATTCCGGCAGTCATTTGCTCTGCAAGCTATTCCTGTTAATGGATATTATGAACTTCTGGAGAAGGATAAATGAAACTGACAAAAAACCTGATAAGTCTGTGTATTGGCGCTTCGGTATTACTGGCCAGCCATTCAGCGTTGGCACAAACCTTCCGCGCCGCAGATGTGCATCCGGCTGATTACCCGAACGTGGTGGCAGTGAAACACATGGGGGAAAAGCTCAGCGCGGCGACTGATGGTCGTCTGGAAATTAAAACATTTCCCGGTGGTGTGTTAGGCGATGAAAAACAGATGATTGAACAGGCGCAATTAGGCGCTATCGATATTATTCGCGTCTCGATGACACCTGTCGCTGCTATCCTCCCTGAAATTAACGTCTTTACCCTGCCGTATATTTTCCGTGATGAAGACCATCTGCATAAGGTGCTCGATGGCATGATCGGCCAGGAAATTGGCGACCGTCTGACGGCCAATACCAAATCACGACTGGTGTTTTTGGGCTGGATGGATGCGGGGACGCGTAACCTGATCACCAAAAACCCGGTGGTGAAACCGGAAGATTTACACGGTATGAAAATCCGCGTTCAAGGGAGTCCGATAGCGCTGGACACCTTAAAAGCGATGGGCGCTAACTCTGTTGTAATGGGCGTCAGCGAAGTCTTTAGCGGCATGCAGACCGGCGTTATTGATGGCACGGAAAATAACCCGCCAACGTTTGTCGCGCACAACTATTTACCGGTCGTTAAAAACTACACCTGGAGCAAACATTTTATTATTCCTGAATTATTTCTTTTCTCGAAAGCGAAATGGGACAAATTGAAAAAAGAAGATCAGGATCTCATTATTAAACTCGCCAAAGAAGCACAGGTAGAACAACGCAAACTTTGGCAGGATTATAATGCGAAATCACTGGAAACGATGAAAGCCAACGGCGTTCAGTTCCACGATATTGATACGGATTATTTCTATAAAGCCACGCAGTCAGTGCGGGATAATTACGGTAAAGACCACCAGGATTTGATCAAGCGTATTCAGGATGTGCAGTAGTTCATCGGGCGGATGATATCCGCCTGAATCATTTGATTAATTCGAGGTGATGATTATGGGTGAATGCTATTCATCGGTAATGGATTTTCTTTATCGGGTCTCAATGTGGATTGCCGGTGTGGCATTATTGGTGATGGTTGCCATTATCCCGATTGGGATATTCGCACGTTATGTCCTGAACAATGCCCTGTCATGGCCTGAACCCGTCGCTATTCTCTGCATGGTGACATTCACCTTTATTGGTGCGGCGGTAAGTTATCGCGCAGGCTCGCATATCGCAGTGAGTATGGTCACTGACCGCCTGGGTGAAAGCGCCCGTCGTTATTGCTTTATTGTCGCGGATATCATGCTGGCGGCGATAAGCCTGTTTATCCTCTGGTACGGTTCCACGTTGTGTCTTGAACTGTGGGATCAACCCGTTGCGGAATTCCCGATTTTAAGCGCCGGGCAAAACTATCTTCCGCTGCCGATTGGCTCTGCTATCACGCTGCTCTTTATTGTTGAGAAGGTTTGCCGTGGCCCGCAGTACCAGCGTCCTGTTGTCATGCTGGGTTCGACCAGCTAATTACCGCCCCCATTTCATTAAGGAAAGCAGATGGATGCATTTATTCTCGTCTTTACGCTTGGCATCATGCTGGCGATTGGGGTACCGGTAGCGTACGCGGTAGGTATTAGCGCCATCATTGGCGCCTGGTACATTGATATCCCACTGGAAGCGGTGATGATCCAACTGACCAGCGGCGTGAACAAGTTCTCCCTGCTGGCGATTCCGTTCTTTATTCTGGCCGGCGCGATCATGGCCGAAGGCGGAATTGCGCGTCGGTTAGTGAATTTTGCCTACATTTTCGTGGGCTTTATTCGCGGTGGACTGTCGCTGGTGAACATTGTGGCCTCGACCTTTTTTGGCGCGATTTCGGGATCGTCGGTGGCAGACACCGCTTCCATCGGTTCGGTGATGATCCCGGAGATGGACAAAAAAGGCTACCCGCGTGACTTTGCAGCGGCAGTGACCGCCAGCGGTTCGGTACAGGCGATCCTCACGCCACCCAGCCATAACTCGGTCATTTATTCGCTGGCAACCGGTGGCACGGTATCTATTGCCGCGCTGTTTATTGCCGGGATCCTGCCGGGTCTGCTGTTAAGCTTGAGCCTGATGGTGATGTGCGTGGCGTTTGCCCATAAACGCGGTTATCCGAAAGGGGAGCGCGTGCCGTTTCGCCAGGCGTTGAAGATTTTTGTCGATACGCTGTGGGGTCTGATGACGGTGGTCATCATCATGGGAGGGATTTTGTCAGGTATCTTCACCGCGACCGAATCTGCGGCGATTGCCTGCCTGTGGGCCTTCTTTGTCACCATGTTTATCTATCGTGACTATAAATGGTCCGAACTGCCAAAGCTGATGTTCCGCACGGTGAAAACAGTCACCATCGTGATGATCCTGATTGGTTTTGCCGCCGCGTTTGGTGCTGTCATGACCTACATGCAGTTGCCGATGCGTATTACCGAAGCCTTTACCAGCATCTCGGATAACAAATACGTCATCCTGATGTGCATTAACATTATGCTGCTGCTGATTGGTACGCTGATGGATATGGCGCCGTTGATCCTGATCCTGACACCGGTCCTGCTGCCCGTGACCAACGCGCTCGGTATTGATCCGGTTCACTTCGGGATGATCATGTTGGTGAACTTAGGGATCGGGTTGATTACACCACCGGTGGGGTCGGTGCTGTTTGTCGCCAGTGCGGTGAGTAAGCAGAAGATTGAGCAAGTGGTGAAGGCGATGCTGCCGTTCTACCTCGTCCTGTTCCTGGTGCTGATGTTGGTAACGTACATTCCGGCGATTTCGTTGTTCCTGCCGAAACTGTTTGGTGTGCTGTGATGATAATGCAGTGACAAAAATCCGGGCTTTTGCGCCCGGATTATTTATTGCTTAGCGACGAACGGCGATCGCTTCAATCTCGATTTTCACGTCTTTCGGCAGACGGGCAACTTCCACGCAAGAGCGTGCAGGGAAGGTGGCGTTGTGCTCGTTAAAGAACGCTTCATAGGTGGCGTTTACGGTAGCGAAATCGTTCAGATCTTTAACGAAGACGGTAGTTTTTACGATATCGCCCACTTTCAGGCCTGCTGCTTCAACGATAGCTTTTACGTTTTCCAGCGACTGACGCGCCTGAGCGGATACGTCTTCCGATACGGCACCGGTTTTCGGATCGACCGGAATCTGACCGGAAGTGATTACCATGCTACCCAGGTCAACGCCCTGAACGTATGGGCCGATAGCGGCTGGTGCATTTTCCGTCGCAATAGTTTTGCTCATGATATCTCCAGATGAACTGCAGTATTAAGGTGTTAGCCATTATAGAGAGGCAACATTTCAATACCAACCGCAATTAGTTGGCCAGCACCACATAATGCGAAAACTCTTTTTCACAGTATTTGCATTTGAGTGCGATGTCATCAGCACGTTTTTTCACTGAAAAGCTGGAGGAAACGGGTTCTGCATGACTGATGCAGTTGCTGTTCGGGCAGACCAGCACGTTGTCGATGCGCTCCGGCAGGCTCGGACGTGATTTACCCACAACGTCATAATCGTCAATGCGGTTCACCGTCGCCTGTGGCGCGTACAGAGAAAGCTGGTTAACTTGCTCATCGGTCAGGAAGGTGTTTTCGATTTTAATCAAGTCCTTACGACCCATTTCGCCTGACGGCAGGTTCAGACCGATGGTGATACGCTGATCGGTTTCTGTCAGCTTGAACAGCGTCAGCAGTTTAAAACCAACCTGTGCGGGAATATGGTCAATCACGGTGCCACGTTTGATGGCTTCAACCTGCAGTTTGTTATCGTGTGTCATCTCTTTTTCTCCCTTACAGTGCCAGTTCGCTATTCAGTACCAGTGCCAGTAACGCCTGGCGGGCGAAGATGCCGTTGCCAGCCTGCTGGAAATACCAGGCGTGCGGCGTCTTATCGACATCGGTGGTGATCTCATCGATACGCGGCAGTGGATGCAGCACCTTCATGTTCGCTCTGGCACCATTCAGGTCGCTGGCACGCAGGACGAACTGTGCTTTCACGTTGGCGTACTCGGAAGGGTCCAGACGCTCTTTTTGTACGCGGGTCATGTAGAGGATATCGACCTCCGCCATGACCTCTTCAATCGTGCCGTGCAGGCTCCAGGCGATGCCTTTTTCATTCAGCATATCCAGAATGTATTGCGGCATGGCCAGCGCGTCCGGGGCGATAAAGTAGAAGCGATTGCCTTCGAACTTCGCCAGCGCCTGGGTCAGGGAGTGAACGGTACGGCCATATTTCAGGTCGCCCACCATGGCGATTTGCAGATTGTCCAGACGCCCCTGCGTTTCCTGAATAGTGAACAGGTCCAGCAGCGTTTGGGTGGGATGCTGGTTAGAACCATCGCCTGCGTTCAGTACCGGTACGTTGCCGGAGAATTCGGTTGCCAGGCGCGCGGCGCCTTCCTGCGGATGACGCATTACGATGGCGTCGACATAGGTGCTGATGACGGAAATGGTGTCGGCCAGGGTTTCACCTTTTTTGCCCAGCGACGTGTTGCTGCTGTCAGAGAAACCCACCACGCTGGCACCCAGGCGGTGCATCGAGGTTTCAAAGGATAAACGGGTGCGGGTTGACGCCTCAAAGAAACAGCTGGCAATCACCTTGTGCTTTAACAGCTCCGGCTGCGGGTTAGCTTTTAATTTCGCCGCCGTCGCGAGGACCAGATTGAGGTCGTCGCGGCTGAGGTCATTTATGGAAATGATGTGTTTTTGATAGAGCGGGTTAGCCATGTTTATCTCCTGACGCCTGGGCAAAAAAAAAGCCCCTCAATTGAGGGGCTTGGAATGGATGATCAACGGAAAGAAAAACGGCAGGCCAGCGTCCTTTTTCAGACGCGGTAAGACAAAATGTCGTACACACTGAACCATACATCCTCCCGGCAAATTGTCCGCGATTATACTCAGCTCCGTTATGGGATCAAGCGGAAAATGCACAATTTATTCACCGCAAACGGTTCTTATGAATTTTAATTCATTTTAAATAGATAGTTAATCTGCTTGTGCACCAACCCCGTTCGCTGCACTACTCGCGGCGCAACCCAGACAATACTGCTGCCAGCGATGACACCCAGAATCTCTGGTAACGCGTGGTAATCGAGGATTCTGGCAACGGCACGGCCATAACCTGCTGCAGTGTGAATGAGGATAAACTCGCTATTGTGTTCCACGCTGACCACCATTTCAGCAATCGATCGGGCAGCATCAGGAGCGGGTCGTGATTGCGGATTTACAGAATAAATTTTTTGCCCTTTTGTATTTCTTATTTTTATAGCCCCGAGCAGTTTCAGCAGACGGGATACCGTTGACTGGCTAATTCCGGTAAAACCATGGTGTTGTAGATCGCGGCGAAGCGCTTCCTGGGACAGGTAGCTTTTTTCAGTAATCAGGCGCAGACAAATCGCCAGTTGTTTCTGCTCTTTGGTCGAGTAATTATCGAATTCCTTCATAAATACACCCTAATTTATCATTTATATCAATGTGATGGCGAAATTCACCACATTTGCAGTATCAATAACGGCTCAAACGGGCGGTTGTGCAGAAAAACGAGAGAGCGCGCAAAAAAGCCGTCGGGATCCGACGGCTAAAAGGGCTACAACATCGCGCCGATACTCAGGACGGCCATGTTCAGCAACGTCAAAATGAGCAGGAGCGGGGCGACCCATTTCAGGTATCGCACGTAAGGAACGCGGGCGATGGCCAACCCGCCCATCACAACTGCTGAGGTGGGCGTAATCAGATTCACAATGCCGGAAGCGGATTGATACGCGGTGACGACCAGATCCCTGGGGACATGCGCGAAGTCGGCCAGCGGGGCCATGATGGGCATGGTGAGGACCGCCAGACCCGAAGAGGAAGGGACCAGGAAGGAGAGCAAAACTTCCAGCCAGTAGGTCACATTGATGAAAATGGTGGTGGAAAGTCCGGAGACGATATTTTCCGCGCTGTGCAGAATAGTATGGGTGATCATGCCGTTATCCATCACCACCACGATGCCGCGCGCAATACCGATAATCAGCGCGACGCCAAGCAGATCACGTGCCCCGTCAATGAATGTGCCAGTAAATTCCTCCTCACTCATGCGGGCGATAACGCCGACGATAATCGCAGATGCCAGAAAAACCCCGGAAATTTCTGCCATCCACCAACCGAGCACCGCCACCCCATAGATCATCACCGCAAAGGCAGCGGCGAAAATCAGCAGGATCCATTTACGCGTTGTTGTGAATTCAAGTTTGGTATTGGCGCGACTACCGAGAAAATGGACGCGGTTTTCCGCCATTTTATCTGCCACGATGGAAAGTTCAGGATGGCTGCGAACTTTCCGTGCATAGCGCATGACCCAGACCACACAGATAACATAGCCGACGACCAGCAGCAGAATGCGCATCAGCATTCCCTGGGTGAAGGGGATCCCGGCGGCGTTAGCCGCGATAACCGTTGCGAAAGGGTTGATTGTCGAACCGAGTGTGCCAATGCCCGCACCGAGCAGAACGGTGGCGGCGGCAACCAATGGATCAAAGCGTGCGGCCATCATGACCGGAACCAGCAATGTGTAGAAGGGGAGTGACTCCTCCGCCATCCCGTAAATCGTACCTCCGGCGGCAAAAAGTCCCATCAGAATGGGGATCATCCACTCCTCTTTACCGTTCAACCTGACCGTCACGCGCTCGATACCTGCGTCGATGGCGCCTGTTTTGTTTACTACGCCGAGAAATCCACCAATAATCAGGACAAACAACGCCACATCAATTGCGCCTGCGGTATAGGTTTCGTGGTTGTAAAGACCGTCAATCGGCGCCAGCAGTACAGCGGTAAAACCTTGCGGATGCGCCTCTGTGGGGGCATAAGTACCGGCAACCGGCACTTCTTTGCCCAAAGTGGCATTCATCGCCATCTGGTATTTCCCTGCCGGGACTATCCAGGTCATAACCGCGACGAGTGCAATGAGAATAAACAGGATGGTATATGCGCTGGGAAATTTGAATTTGCCCATGATGTTCTCCGGATAGCTTGGGCATATGCCGTCAGGCGACATATGCCCGCTGGGGTTAGTCGCCGAGGGTCGCTACCATTACCGCTTTAATGGTATGCATCCGGTTCTCAGCTTCGTCGAAGACGATGGAATGCGCTGACTCAAAAACCTCTTCCGTGACTTCAAGCCCTTTCAGACCGTAGGCCACTTCAATTTCACGTCCCACTTTTGTGTGCTCGTTATGGAAGGCGGGCAGACAGTGCATAAATTTCACATTGGGGTTAGCGGTTGCGTTGATGACCCGTTGGTTAATCTGATAGGGCGTCATCAGACTGACGCGTTCTGCCCAGGCTTCTTTGGGTTCGCCCATAGAGACCCAGACATCGGTGTAAAGGAAATCGACGTCGTATACGCCTTCCTCGACATCCTCTGTGAGCGTAATGCGTGCGCCAGTTACACTGGCGATTTCACGGCATTCAGCAACCAGCGTCTCGTCAGGCCAGAAGGATTTCGGCGCGACCAGACGAATATCCATTCCCATTTTCGCCGCGCCGACCATCAGCGAATTTCCCATGTTATTACGGGCGTCACCGAGATAAGCGAAACTCAGCTCCGGCAAGGTTTTACCCGGCGCGTGCTCCAGCATGGTCATCAGATCCGCGAGGATCTGCGTGGGGTGAAATTCGTTCGTCAGTCCATTCCATACTGGAACCCCGGCAAATTGCCCCAGTTCCTCCACAATGTCCTGACCGTATCCGCGGTACTCAATGCCGTCGTACATGCGGCCTAGCACGCGGGCGGTATCTTTCATTGATTCTTTGTGACCGATCTGCGATCCGCTTGGACCGAGATAGGTCACCTGTGCGCCCTGATCGAAAGCGCCGACTTCAAAGGCGCAGCGGGTGCGGGTAGAGGTTTTTTCAAAGATCAACGCGATGTTTTTACCAACCAGCGTTTGTCTTTCGCGCCCGGCCTTTTTTGCTGTTTTTAACTCGATAGCCAGATCGATCAGGTACTGGATTTCCGTTGGGGTGTAGTCCAGCAGTTTGAGAAAATTGCGATTTTTCAGGTTAACAGTCATGAAAATGTCCTTATGTAGGCCGGATAAGGCGCAGTCGCTATCCGGCAAAAAAGCCCTAAGCATTAGCGTCGGTGGTTTCGGGCCGGATTAGCGTGCCTTTGTCTCCGGAGAGGATGACCGGACCGTCAGCCAATGAGCCGATGCCTGCTATTCCGTGACAGCGAGAGACAAATTCCGCGCAGGCGGTGACTTTGGGGCCCATTGAACCGGCGTCGAATTGCATTTCGCTGAGCAGTTCCGGAGTAACCTGGGCCAGCGGGCGCTGAGTAGGCTTGCCCCAGTCGAGGTACACGGCATCAGCGTCGGTCAGGATCAACAGCGCATCGGCGTGGATTTGGTTGGCGAGCAGGGCGGCGGAGAGATCTTTGTCGATCACCGCTTCAATACCGTGGTAGCCATCGGCTTTTTCCACCACCGGCACACCGCCGCCACCGTTGCAGATAACCAGATGATCGCAGGCGATCAATGCGCGAATAGCGTCACTTTCAACGATACGTTTAGGTTGTGGAGAGGGCACAACGCGACGGAATGCTTTGCCATCAGCTTTGAAAACCCAACCCTTTTCCGCGTGTAGTGTTTTAGCCTGAGCGTCGTCGTAAATTGGGCCGATATATTTGGTTGGGTTGTTGAAAGCCGGATCGTTGGCATCGACTTCAACCTGAGTCAGCAGCACACTAATTTCACGCTGTGGAAGCTGGTTTTTCAGCGCCTGTTGCAGCATATAGCCAATCATTCCCTGACTTTCCGCACCGAGAATGTCGAGCGGATAGGGGGTGACGCTGGCATACGCACTGTTTTGTAACGCCAAAAGTCCAACCTGGGGGCCATTGCCGTGTACCAGGATCACGCGCCACTGTTGCGTGAGCTGAGCGATAGTTTTTGCCGCCAGCTCAATATTCTTGCGTTGGATGTCAGCTTCCAGCGGCTCGCCACGTTTAAGTAATGCATTGCCGCCCAGAGCCACAACCAGGGTAGGTTTGTTTTCCATGACTTTTCCTTAAATACCGTCGCGTTCCAGTGGGCAGCTCATGCAGCGTGCGCCGCCGCGTCCGCGTCCAAGTTCGTCGCCAGGAATGGGTAAAACGGTGATGCCTGCTTTGTCGTATTTCTCGTTGGTCCAGATGTTGCGCTCGTAGCCCACTACCACTCCGGGGCGTAGCGTCAGGACGTTGTTTGCGTCATTCCACTGTTCGCGTTCAGCTTCGAAGGCATCGCCACCGGTGGTGATCAGACGAATTTGGTCGAGGCCAAGCGCTTTCTCGAGTGCGTGGAGCAGCGTTTTTTCCGGCATCCTTTTCAGGCCGCCGCGCCCGTCTGGTGTCAGGGTCCAGCACTGCACATCCGGACGCACGACTTCCGGGTAGACGGAGAAGGTATCGATATCGATGTGGGTCATGACGGTATCGAGATGCATGCAGGAGCGATGTTTAGGCAGTTCGACCGCAATGACACGTTCGGCCTGACGATGGCTGAATAGCGACTGGGCAAGGAACTCGATTCCCTGCGGCGTTGTGCGTTCCGACATACCGATGAGAACTGCGCCGCGACCAATAACCAGCACATCGCCACCTTCTAATGTGGCATGGTCATAATTAATATTTTCATCGCCGAAATATTTAATAAATTCACCATCAGAAAATAGGGGGTGCCAACGGTAGATCGCCCGCAGGTTATTGGTTTCTCTTTGTCGCGCTGTTTTTGCCATCGGATTAATGGATACACCGTTATATATCCAGCATGAGGTGTCGCGGGTAAATAAGTGATTTGGTAATGGCTTCATAATGAAGTCATTAATATCGTGAGTATCGACTACCATATTTTTGATTGAGGCGGGAATTTCTCCGTAGGTCAGCCCTCCGCTTAAATGCCGGGCGAGTTCCCGATGCTGCATATCGGCAAGCCAGGCGCGAATATCCGTGGCAAAAGCGGGGCCAAGGCGATAATCAGAAATTTGTGTATCCAGCAGCCAGATTTTGGCATCTGGGATATCCAGAGTTTGTGTCAATAAATCAGTGAGTAACAGAACCTCAATTCCCTGTTCACGCAACGTGTTGGCGAATATGTCATGCTCTTCTCCTGCACGTTCTACCGAAAGAACATCATCAAAAAGCAGTTCCTGACAATTTGATGGCGTCAGCCTTTTTAAACTGAGGTTAGGGCGATGTAGCATCACGCTACGTAATTGACCGATTTCAGACCCGACATAATGCTTTTCCATCATTATTCCTTTAATACTATTTTAAAAAATAAAGAGGAGATGCCTGCAAATAATATTTATCGCAGTCATGATTTTTCAGCTGATTTCAGAATCTATATTTAAGTCTTATTCGATGAGGAAACGTGATTTATTTCACAGTCAGGTCGATATTTGGCTTTTGTTGTTTAATTTATGATATAGCTCTGAGTATTAAGAAAATAAAAAAGCGAATAATTGAATTACTACGCGAGAATATGTCTTGTTATTTATCAGTGTTAATTTTATGTACACTTTTAGAGTGCTGCAATATAAATAATATATTGATTTATTTGTGTTTTTTTCTGTGTTGTGAATTATTATGCGAATCTATGATTTTATTATTTGCGCGGTAAAGTTATTTTCAAAATAAATATGACGATGAAGAAGGATAACGAAGGAGATGTGAATTGTGATCGACAGCTAGTTTTTCTAACAAAGTTTTTTAGAACAGTGGGTTACTGATGGGTTTGAAAAAGAAGGGCAGAAATTTATGCAGAGTTTATGCATAACCTGTTGCTGAGAGTTAGCAATTATTTAACATCATCAGCGATAAACATGCGTTGACGCAAAATATCAGCAAATAGCAGTGGTATGGCAGACTGTTTTTTCGTATAACACATAAAATGAAACGTTGTTTTAATTAAGGGGTTTGAGATGATTGTCGGCAATATTCACAACCTGGATGCCTGGCTGCCAGAAGAGCTGCGTCAGGCGATTGAACACATCAAGGCGCACGTGACGGATGCGACGGAAAAGGGTAAGCATGACATCGACGGTGATCGTCTGTTTTATCTGATTGCAGAAGATATGACGGAGCCGTTTGCTCAGCGCCGCGCCGAGTATCACGCCCGTTATCTGGATATTCAGATCCTGCTAAAAGGTCAGGAAGGGATGGCGTTCAGTACACAGCCTGCGGGTGCGCCGGAAACCGACTGGCTGGCGGATAAAGATATCGCCTTCCTGCCGGAAGGCGTACAGGAGAAAACGGTGGTGCTGAATGAAGGTGACTTCGTGGTGTTCTATCCGGGTGAAGTGCATAAACCGCTGTGTGCAGTTGGGGCTCCGGCACTGGTGCGCAAAGCCGTAGTGAAAATGCGGGTGGCATAAGCGTGATTGCCGGGGGCGGCTTTGTCTTACCCGGCCTACAATTGTGCTCCCGTAGGCCGGATAAGATGCACTAGCATCGCCATCCGGCAAATCATGCCCGCAGCACTATTATTTCGCGAGTGTTGCAACCATGACTGCTTTGATGGTGTGCATCCGGTTTTCCGCCTGAGAGAATACGATGCTGGCGGATGACTCAAACACCTCGTCGGTGACTTCCATCCCACCGTGCAAACCATACTCTTGTGCCATTTGTTTACCCAGCACGGTCTGATCGTCATGAAACGCGGGTAGACAGTGCAAGAACTTCACCTGTGGATTACCCGTTAGCGCCATCATCGTGCTATTGACCTGGTAGTTACGCAGCAGCGCAATACGCTCCGCCCACTTCTCTTTTGCTTCGCCCATCGAGACCCATACATCGGTGTAGATAAAGTCCGCACCTTTTACACCTGTGGCAATGTCTTCGGTCAGCGTAATATTGCCGCCGTTTTTCAGCGCTAGCGCTTTGCATTCCGCCACCAGGCTCTCTTCAGGCCAGCATGCCTGCGGCGCGACCAGGCGTAGATCCAGCCCGGTTAATGCTGCAGCTTCCAGCATAGAGTTACCCATATTGTTACGTGCATCACCGGCGTAGACCAATGTCATCTCATTAAATGCTTTACCCGGCAAATGTTCCTGCATAGTTAACAGATCCGCCAGCAACTGAGTGGGGTGAAATTCGTTGGTTAACCCGTTCCACACCGGCACCCCGGCAAGTTCTGCCAGCGTTTCCACAACGTCCTGACCATGACCCCGATACTGAATACCATCGTACATGCGGCCAAGCACGCGGGCAGTATCTTTGATCGACTCTTTATGGCCAATCTGGCTACCGCTTGGGCCGAGATACGTCACGCGAGCGCCCTGATCGTATGCGGCAACTTCGAAAGAGCAACGGGTTCGAGTCGAGTCTTTTTCGAAGATGAGCGCAATGTTTTTGCCGGTAAGTCTGGCGACCTCTGTACCGTTTTTCTTCTCCGCCTTGAGCTGAGCGGCGAGCTGTAGCAGTGACGTGAGTTCAGCAGAGGTGAAATCGAGCAATTTCAAAAAGTGCTTCTGATAAAATGCAGACATGGTTCCCTCACATGGCTTAAGCCATTAATTGAATTAAAATTCAATTTATATGGATGTTTATTCATTTGCAACCTTGTTTAACAAATCTTTCCTGGAAAGGTGGAGGCAATGTCAGCGGTATGTGACAATAAGAGTATCGGCAGGACATTATGAGGAACGAGCCATGGCAAACCCGGAACACCTGGAAGAGCAGCGTGAAGAAACACGCTTGATTATTGAAGAGTTACTCGAAGATGGCAGCGACCCTGATGCGCTGTACACCATCGAACATCACCTTTCCGCGGATGACTTTGAAACCCTGGAAAAAGCAGCAGTAGAAGCCTTCAAACTGGGTTATGAAGTGACCGAGCCAGAAGAGCTGGAAGTGGAAGAAGGCGACACGGTTATTTGCTGTGATATTCTCAGTGAATGTGCCCTGAATGCCGAACTGATCGACGCTCAGGTTGAACAGCTGATGAACCTGGCTGAAAAATATGATGTGGAATACGACGGTTGGGGCACCTATTTTGAAGACCCGAACGGCGAAGAAGGTGAAGACGGCGACGATGAAGACCTCGTCGACGAAGATGATGACGGCGTGCGTCACTAAATCATCTGATGACCTACGGCAGTGCTTGCTGCCGTAGGGCAAGGACAATGTATGGATTACCCGCAAATACTCTCCCCAATCCTCAATTTTCTGCAGTGCAAAACACCCCAGGCATGGCTTGATAAAGCGCAAGACCCGGCAAACCTTCCCCTGTTGCTGACCGATCACCTCGTCTGCGAACTGAAAGCGGCACAAACAGCGATGCTGTTGGTGCGTAAATATGTCGCTGACAAAGCCGGTTCACAGGCGTTGCTGGACTGGCTGAAACCCTATGAGGCCTTTGCGTTCAGAGATGGAGAGGAACCTGACTTTATTGCACTGAATAAACAGATCGGCAAAAGTGTGATGCCGCAGACCGACGATCCGTGGGGGCGCAAGCTTATCGACAGCATGGTTTTGCTGATCAAAGAAGAGCTCCACCACTTCTGGCAGGTGCGCGAGGCGATGATGAGCCGCAATATCCCCTACATCAAAATTACTGCCAGTCGTTACGCCAAAGGCATGCTCAAAGAGGTTCGCACCCACGAGCCATTAACGCTGATTGATAAGCTAATTTGCGGCGCATACATTGAGGCGCGCTCCTGTGAACGGTTCGCGGCGCTGGCATCGTATCTGGATGATGATTTACAGGCGTTTTATCTGTCGCTACTACGATCAGAGGCGCGCCATTACCAGGATTACCTGGCATTAGCACAGCAGGTTTCAGGCGATGACATTAGCGCCCGGGTGCGTTTCTTTGGTGAAGTGGAAGCGTCGCTGATCCTGTCTCCAGATGATGAATTCCGCTTTCACAGCGGCGTACCCGCGTAATACACCTTCCTGGCGCGACTCGCCATGATTGCCGCGCCATCTCTCGTCTTCTGATACCTGCAGATAAATTCTGGTGGCTGGAAAACCATCGCCTCTACCGTAATAATCAGAACACACAACGGGGAAATATATCTCCGGCATACGTATTGATTTGAATAAGGATGGTTAATGAACTGGGCACACGTTGTGTTGGCGGGCTATATCGGGGCGGTGATTGCCGTCGTCGTAAGTATGTTTCGCAAAAAAGGCTGGGTAGGCAAGATCTCCGGCGCGGTGATTTTTGTGGTTGCGATTGTTGCATGGAATATTTTTGATGTGCACTACCTTATCCCGCGCGAAAGTCCGGAATATGGTATGACCGAAGAGCAGAAGTTTGACAATGCGATGCGTGCCAATCCGGTGTTTCAGGTGATTAGGGAGCAGGAGCCCGCGCTAACACAAAAAATCATCACCCAGGCCGTGCAGATGAAGAACGAGGGCAAAAGCGAGCAGCAGGTTATCGATGCCATACAGCCGCAAATCCTTCAGCTGCAGATGGCACGTTTGCAGCAAGCCCCTGATGCTAACGTAATTGAGTATATGAAGATTAACCTCGAGCAGATTGCCGCGGTGGAAAAGGTGGGTGATGACGAATGTTTCCGTTTCCTGTTTCCGGCAGTGAAAGGGGGAATTAACCCGGTACATCTTGTCCCGCGTGAGATTATGAGTCGGCGGATGGTGGGCGATATGGGCATGATGCGCGCCGCCTATGGCCCGGATAAACATACGGTGACGACAGAGGAAAAACAGCTGGCTCTGCAGGATTTACAAGCGATCAGCCCCGGACTGGTGCAGCGCTATGGGGATGATATTCAGATTATGGCCGACCCGAATAAAGGGATCGGCAAAGAGAAGATCGCTTGTGAGATTGTGCAGGATCTCTGGACTCAGGTGCTGAAACTCCCCACCGCTCGCGCGGCTGGTGTGATCCGTCTGATGCTTTCAGCCGAAATGCAGTAAGGCAGTAAGGCAGAAATGCTCCTTTGCCTGACGTCAGAGGGGCTTTAACATCCTTACTTCGCAATCGACGTGGCCGGTGCAGCCAAGCGCTTCACTGATATGCTCAAACCCTAAATGTTCATACAGGCGGATAGCCTCGGTCAGGAATGCGGTCGTTTCCAGATAGCACTGTTTAAATCCCTGATCACGGGCGTGGTCGAGCGCCATGAGCGCCAGCTTTTTCGCCAGCCCCTGGCCACGCACGCCTGGCAGGAAGTACATTTTTTGCAGCTCGCAAATCTCCGGTTCGCTGCAACCTAACGGCGCAACGCCACCGCCGCCGACGACCTGCCCATTTTGCTCAACCACCCAATAGGCCGCGCCCGGCTGGCTGTAAACCTGGAACAGTTCGTCCAGATTCGGGTCGGCTACCGTGTAGCCTTTATCGGCAGTCAGGCCGTATTCGGCGGAGACCTGGCGGATCACACAGGCAATGGCGGGGTTATCGTCGGCAGCAATGCGACGCAGCGTAGCCGAGACAGGCGTAATGACACTCATAGCGAACTCATGACATAAAAGTGAGACATATGCAGTTAATACCACTGCACAGAGGGGTAGTGCAAGCGAGGATAATTCAATAAAAAGCCTCTGAGCGAGTGCGTCAGAGGCTTTTATCGTCTGTGCTGTCGGATGCGTTATGCTTATCCGACCTGCAGTTTTACAGCGCGGCGATGACCGCCTGCTGCTCAATCAGCTTCGCTTTTGCTTCTGCGTAACCGTCCAGCTTCTCACGCTCTTTGGCGATCACGGCTTCCGGTGCGCGAGCAACGAAACCTTCGTTGGAGAGTTTGCTTTCGATACGGGCAATCTCACCTTCGATTTTCGCCACTTCTTTCGCCAGACGCGCCAGCTCATCGTCTTTGTTGATGAGACCCGCCATCGGGATCAGCAGTTCGGCACCATCGATGATTTTAGTCACGGAAACGGGACCTTTGTCATCGGCTGGCAGCACGGTGATGCTTTCCAGACGAGCCAGGTTCAGCAGGAAGCTGCGGTTGTCGTTCACACGACGTATCGCATCAGTACTGCAACCACGCAACAGCAGTTCCAGCGGTTTGCCCGGCGCGATATTCATTTCCGCACGGATGTTACGTACGGCAACGATCGCCTGCTTCAACCATTCAGTGTCAGCCAGCGCTGCTTCATCAACCTGCGCCGCGTTATATTCCGGGAACGGCTGCAGCATGATGGTGTCAGCGGTATTGCCGCAGATCACTTTCACGCGTTGCCAGATGGTTTCGGTGATGAACGGAATGATCGGGTGCGCCAGACGCAGCAGACCTTCCAGCACGGTAACCAGCGTATTGCGAGTGCCGCGCAGTTCAGACTCAGAACCGCCGTTCATCACCGGCTTGGTCAGCTCCAGATACCAGTCACAGAACTGGTTCCAGGTGAATTCGTACAGAATGCCCGCAGCGATATCGAAGCGGAAGTTATCCAGCGCTTCACGGTACGCTTTGATGGTCTGGTTAAATTCCGCCAGAATCCAGCGGTCCGCCAGCGACAGCGTCATTTCGCCGCCATTGAAGCCGCAATCCTGGTCTTCGGTGTTCATCAGCACGAAGCGGCTGGCGTTCCACAGCTTGTTACAGAAGTTACGGTAACCTTCCAGACGTTTCATATCCCAGTTGATGTCGCGGCCGGTAGAGGCCAGCGCGGCCAGGGTGAAGCGCAGGGCGTCAGTACCGTGCGGCTCAATGCCGTCCGGGAATTGCTTCTCGGTGCGTTTGGCGATTTTCTCTGCCAGCTGTGGCTGCATCATATTGCCGGTACGTTTTTCCAGCAGTTCTGCCAGCGAAATACCATCAACCATATCCAGCGGGTCGATGACGTTGCCCTTAGATTTGGACATCTTCTGGCCTTCGTCATCACGAATCAGGCCGGTCATGTAGACGGTCTTAAACGGAACCTGCGGCTTGCCGTTTTCATCTTTGATGAAGTGCATGGTCATCATGATCATGCGGGCAATCCAGAAGAAGATGATGTCAAAGCCGGAGACCATCACGCTGGTTGGGTGGAACTGACGCAGCGCGTCGGTGTTTTCCGGCCAGCCGAGGGTAGAGAAGGTCCACAGCGCGGAGGAGAACCAGGTATCCAGAACGTCTTCGTCCTGACGCAGTGCAACGTCGGCACCGAGGTTGTTTTCCTGACGCACTTCAGCTTCGGTACGGCCAACGTAGACGTTGCCGTCGTTGTCATACCATGCCGGGATACGGTGACCCCACCACAGCTGACGGGAGATACACCAGTCCTGAATATCGCGCATCCAGGAGAAGTACATGTTTTCATACTGCTTAGGTACGAACTGGATGTCGCCGTTCTCAACCGCTTCAACCGCCGGTTTCGCCAGTACGTCAGCCCGGACGTACCACTGGTCAGTCAGCATCGGTTCGATAACCACGCCGCCACGATCACCGTACGGCACAGTCAGATCGTGGGGTTTGATTTCTTCCAGCAGACCCAGAGCGTCAATGGCCGCAACCACGGCTTTACGCGCGGCAAAGCGTTCCAGTTTCTGGAATTCAGCCGGGATCTCGTTGGAGTAAACGTCGGATTCTTCACCTTTGGTGTCGTACACTTCCGCGGTTTCGCGGATATCACCGTCAAAGGTCAAAATGTTGATCATCGGCAGGCCGTGACGACGACCTACTTCATAGTCGTTAAAGTCGTGTGCCGGGGTGATCTTCACGCAACCGGTGCCTTTTTCCATATCGGCGTGTTCATCGCCCACAACAGGAATACGACGGTTAACCAGCGGCAGAATGACGAATTTGCCGATAAGGTCTTTATAACGCGGATCTTCCGGGTTGACGGCCACGCCGGTATCGCCCAGAACGGTTTCCGGACGCGTAGTGGCAACGACCAGGTAATCTTTACCGTCTGCGGTTTTCGCGCCATCGGCCAGCGGATAGCGGATGTGCCACATCGAGCCTTTGGACTCGCGGTTTTCCACTTCCAGGTCAGAGATAGCAGTGCGCAGTTTCGGGTCCCAGTTTACCAGGCGTTTGCCACGGTAAATCAGGTCTTCTTTGTACAGGCGAACAAAGACTTCTTTCACGGCATTGGAAAGACCTTCGTCCATAGTGAAGCGCTCGCGCTCCCAGTCAACAGAGTTGCCCAGGCGGCGCATCTGACGGGTAATGGTGCCGCCGGATTCCGCTTTCCACTGCCAAATTTTATCGATAAACGCTTCGCGACCGTAATCGTGACGGGTTTTACCTTCTTCAGCGGCAATCTTACGCTCAACCACCATCTGGGTTGCGATACCCGCGTGGTCGGTACCCGCCTGCCACAGAGTATTTTTACCCTGCATGCGCTGGTAGCGGATCATGGTATCCATGATGGTTTGCTGGAAAGCATGACCCATATGCAAACTGCCGGTGACGTTCGGCGGCGGGATCATGATGCAGAAGGACTCTTTGCTTTCATCGCCGTTAGGTTTGAAATAGCCCTGCTTTTCCCAGTGCTCGTAAAGCGGCTGTTCGATATCTTGTGGGTTGTATGTCTTGTCCATTATTTCCAGGTTGCCGTATTCAGGTTAAAACCAGCCACGCGGTAGGCTTTGTAGCGATCGCGTGCCGATTGTTTCAAAGAATCTTCGTAAGGGACGAAGTCTATCACTTCTGTGAAAGCGGTGGCAAAATCTGCAAAGCCAACGCGCAAACTGATCAGCAGATCGCGCGGGCTGCTGTTGCGTTTTTCTGGCCAGGCTATCTCTACCGGCGCACCTCCTCTGGGGCCTTCACCCGCCAGATTATGCGGCACAAAGCTTTCTGCCGGTCTTGCCCACAATGCTTCATCCAGGCGTATGGCCTGTTTTTCATCTTCGCAGGCGATCAATACGCGCTTGCCCGCGCGCCAACGTTCTGCGGCAATTTCACACACCAGTTGCTCGACGGCGCTCAGACCGTCTTGCTGTGTGTCGTTGTCCAGAAGGTAGAACGTTGCATTCTTCATATATGGGGTTTCTTGTGGTGGATTTAAATGCGTTGCCATGATGCACACCGTAGGCCTGATAAGGCGTTTTGCCGGATGGTGCTGCGCTTATCCGGCCTACGGGGCAATCTCAAACTTACTCTTCGCCGTTAAAACCCGCGCGATTGAGCAGGAACTGCGACAGCAACGCGACCGGACGACCGGTTGCGCCTTTGGCTTTCCCTGAACGCCATGCGGTACCGGCGATGTCCAGGTGCGCCCAGTTGTACTTACGGGTAAAACGTGACAGGAAGCAGCCTGCGGTAATGGCTCCGCCAGGACGTCCACCGATGTTCGCCATGTCCGCAAAGTTGGACTCTAACTGTTCCTGATACTCATCACCCAACGGCAGGCGCCACGCGCGGTCCCCCGCTTGTTCGGACGCCCCGATCAGCTCGTGCGCCAGCGGGTTATGGTTCGACATCAGGCCGGTGATGTGATGACCCAGTGCAATCACGCACGCGCCGGTCAGAGTGGCGACGTCAATGACGGCTTCGGGTTCAAAGCGCTCGACGTAGGTTAACACGTCACAGAGCACCAGACGGCCTTCAGCATCGGTATTGAGCACTTCAACGGTTTGACCGGACATGGTGGTGAGCACGTCGCCCGGACGATACGCGCGACCGCCTGGCATGTTTTCACAACCCGCCAGTACGCCGACGACGTTAATCGGCAGTTGCAGTTCCGCCACCATGCGCATCACACCGTACACTGCCGCGGCGCCGCACATGTCGTATTTCATCTCATCCATGCCTTCGGCAGGCTTGATGGAAATACCGCCGGAGTCAAAGGTCAGTCCTTTGCCGACCAGCACAATCGGACGCGCATCTTCAGACGGGTTGCCTTTGTATTCGATAACCGACATCAGCGACTCGTTCTGCGAACCATGGCCGACCGCCAGATAAGAGTGCATACCCAGCTCTTTCATTTGCTGCTCGCCAATCACGCGCGTCACCACATTTTTGCTGTAGCTGTCAGCCAACTGACGCGCCTGAGAAGCGAGGTAGGCTGCGTTACAGATGTTCGGCGGCATGTTGCCGAGGTCTTTCGCCGCTTTAATCCCGGCGGCAATCGCCAGACCGTGCTGAATAGCCCGTTCACCGCTGGTCAGCTCACGGCGGGTAGGGACGTTGAAGACCATTTTACGCAGCGGACGACGCGGTTCGCTTTTGTTGGTCTTCAACTGATCAAAGCTGTACAGCGTTTCTTGCGCCGTTTCGACAGCCTGACGTACTTTCCAGTAGTTGTTGCGGCCTTTGACGTGCAGTTCGGTCAGGAAGCACACGGCTTCCATCGAACCTGTATCATTCAGCGTATTGATAGTTTTCTGAATGACCTGCTTGTACTGGCGCTCATCAAGCTCACGCTCTTTGCCACAACCAATGAGGAGAATTCGCTCAGACAGGACGTTAGGAACATGGTGCAGTAACAGGGTTTGACCCGGTTTACCTTCCAGTTCGCCACGACGCAGCAGTGCGCTGATGTACCCGTCGCTGATCTTGTCGAGCTGCTCTGCAATCGGAGAGAGGCGGCGTGGTTCAAAGACGCCCACGACGATGCAGGCACTCCGCTGTTTCTCCGGGCTACCGCTTTTTACACTGAACTCCATGCACTACGCTCCTGAATCTTAAAGACAACGGCGGTAGCTACAGATAGAATTGCAAGCTTTCGTAACTCATACCCGCTGTTGCGATGACTTCGTGTTAATCTTAACGTTATTACGGCATTGGCACGTCAGAACAATTTCTGAGAGGTGGATCCGTTGAGTATAATGATCTTAGCGACGATTTCGACGACTCAAGAGAATAAATGACGTTTAAGCCATGAAACAAGCTAAATTCCGGCAAAAGACGGGTTTTTACGGGCGTATTTAAAGTGATAATCATAAGATATCTGGTACGGGAAACGCTCAAAAGCCAACTTGCGATCCTATTCATCCTACTTTTGATTTTCTTTTGTCAAAAGTTAGTCAGGATCCTCGGTGCGGCAGTTGACGGTGACATCCCGGCAAATCTGGTGCTCTCGCTGCTGGGGCTGGGCGTGCCAGAAATGGCGCAACTTATCTTGCCCTTAAGCCTGTTCCTTGGGCTGCTAATGACGCTGGGCAAACTGTATACCGAAAGTGAAATTACGGTCATGCACGCCTGCGGGCTGAGCAAGGCTGTGCTGGTAAAAGCAGCGATGGTGCTGGCGTTGTTTACCAGTATCGTGGCGGCAGTCAACGTAATGTGGGCAGGGCCATGGTCCTCCAGACATCAGGACGAAGTGCTGGCGGAAGCGAAGGCGAACCCCGGTATGGCGGCGCTTGCTCAAGGGCAATTCCAGCAGGCAACGAACGGCAGTTCGGTGTTGTTTATCGAAAGTGTTGACGGTAGCAGCTTCAAAGATGTGTTCCTCGCGCAAATCCGCCCGAAAGGTAACGCCCGTCCTTCGGTGGTGGTGGCTGATTCCGGACATCTGACTCAGTTGCGTGACGGTTCTCAGGTCGTGGTGCTGAACAAAGGGACGCGCTTTGAAGGGACCGCGCTGCTGCGCGATTTCCGCATTACCGATTTCCAGGACTATCAGGCAATTATCGGCCATCAGGCCGTGGCGCTGGACCCTAACGATACCGACCAGATGGATATGCGTACGCTGTGGAATACCGACAACGATCGGGCCCGTGCGGAGCTGCACTGGCGTATCACATTGGTATTCACCGTGTTCATGATGGCGTTGATGGTTGTCCCGCTGAGCGTGGTTAACCCGCGTCAGGGTCGTGTACTGTCCATGCTGCCTGCCATGCTGCTCTATTTGCTGTTCTTCCTGGTGCAGACGTCGCTGAAGTCGAACGGCGGGAAAGGTAAGCTGGATCCGGTGTTCTGGATGTGGGTGGTTAACCTTGCCTATCTGGCACTGGCGATTGTGCTTAACCTCTGGGATACGGTGCCGATGCGCCGCTTGCGTGCCCGTTTTATGCGTAAAGGAGCGGTATAATGCAGCCCTTTGGTGTACTTGACCGCTATATCGGTAAAACCATTTTTACCACCATCATGATGACGTTGTTCATGCTGGTGTCACTCTCCGGGATCATCAAGTTTGTCGACCAGCTGAAAAAAGCCGGACAGGGGAGCTACGATGCAATGGGCGCCGGGCTGTATACCCTGCTTAGCGCCCCGAAAGATATCCAAATCTTCTTCCCGATGGCGGCACTACTCGGCGCGTTGCTGGGGCTGGGTATGCTGGCTCAGCGTAGTGAACTGGTGGTGATGCAGGCGTCCGGTTTTACCCGTATGCAGGTGGCGCTGTCGGTGATGAAAACCGCGATCCCGCTGGTGCTGTTGACGATGGCTATCGGTGAATGGGTTGCGCCGCAGGGCGAACAGATGGCGCGTAACTATCGTGCACAGCAAATGTACGGCGGCTCGCTGCTGTCTACCCAGCAAGGGCTGTGGGCGAAAGATGGCGACAGCTTTGTTTACATCGAGCGAGTGAAAGGGGACGCCGAATTAGGCGGGATTAGCATTTACTCCTTTAACGATAAGCGTCGTCTGCAGTCGGTACGTTATGCTGCCAGCGCAACATTTGACCCGGAACAGAAAGTCTGGCGTTTGTCGCAGGTGGATGAGTCTAATCTGCAGGATCCGAAACAGATCACGGGGTCACAAACGGTAAGTGGGACGTGGAAAACCAATCTCACGCCGGACAAACTCGGTGTGGTGGCACTGGACCCGGATGCGCTCTCGATTAGCGGCCTGCACAATTACGTGAAGTACCTGAAGTCGAGCGGCCAGGATGCCGGGCGTTACCAGCTCAATATGTGGAGCAAAGTCTTCCAGCCGTTATCTGTCGCGGTCATGATGCTGATGGCGCTGTCGTTTATCTTCGGTCCGCTGCGTAGCGTGCCGATGGGCGTGCGAGTGGTGACGGGGATTAGCTTTGGCTTTGTGTTCTACGTGCTGGATCAAATCTTTGGCCCACTAACGCTGGTGTATGGTATTCCGCCGATTATCGGTGCGCTGCTGCCAAGCGCCAGCTTCCTGCTGATTAGTCTGTGGCTAATGCTGCGTAGGTCATAATATCTCCCCCTCCCGCGGTGCGGGAGGGGGCTTCCTGCTAGCGTTTTCTCCCGCCCATCAAGCTCCCCAGCATGCCGCGAATAATCTGATTGGTGACCTGTCGCGCCGCGCTTTTCGCTACGCTCTGTACCACGCCATCGCGTTTGCCGCCGCGCGGTCCGGTGCTGCCAAACAAAATATCCTTCAACCCACCGAGAATACCGTCGTCAACCTCGACTGCTTTGCCATTGGCTGGTGGCGTATTTTGCTCCTCGGTACTGGCCTGCACCCCTTTCTGTAAGCGTTCATAAGCCGATTCACGGTCGACCTCTTCTTCATATTTGCCGTACAGAGCAGAGTGGTTAATCAACCCATTGCGCTCATCCTCCGTCACCGGTCCCATCCGTGAGCACGGCGCAATCACCATCGCCCGCTCCACCACAGACGGGCTGCCTTTGGCATCAAGAAACGAGATTAGCGCCTCGCCGGTACCCAATTCCTGAATGGCTTTTTCGGTATCAAATGCGGGGTTGGCACGTATGGTTTGCGCCGCGGTTTTCACTGCTTTCTGATCTTTCGGCGTGAATGCGCGCAGGGCGTGCTGCACGCGGTTGCCCAACTGGCCGAGCACGTTGTCCGGGATATCCGACGGGTTTTGCGACACAAACCACACGCCAACCCCTTTCGAGCGGATCAGACGGATGACCTGCTCGATTTTATCCAGCAGCACCTGCGGGGCGTCGTTGAACAGCAGGTGAGCCTCATCGAAGAAGAACACCAGTTTTGGTTTTTCCAGATCGCCGGCTTCTGGCAATTGTTCATACAGTTCGGAGAGCATCCACAGCAGGCTGGCGGCATACAGTTTGGGCATCTGGTAGAGCTTCTCGGCGCTGAGGATATTAATCATCCCTTTGCCATTGGCATCGGTACGCATCCAGTCTTTAATGTCCAGCATCGGTTCGCCAAAGAAGTGCGCCGCGCCCTGTTGTTCCAGCGACAGCAGCCCGCGCTGGATGGCTCCGACCGAAGCGCCGCTGATATTGCCGTACTGATTCTGGAAGGATTTAGCGTTATCGCCGATGTACTGGGTGATGGCTCGCAGATCTTTGAAATCCAGCAGTAACAGTCCCTGGTCATCGGCAATGCGGAAGATAATATCCAGCACACCGGACTGCACGTCGTTGAGATTCAGCAAACGGGCCAGCAGCAGTGGCCCGAGGTCAGATACCGTGGCACGCACTGGATGACCTTTTTCGCCGAAGATATCCCACACCGTGACCGGATTAGCATGTGGTTGCCAGTCGGTAATACCGATGTTGTTCAGACGGGCGAGCAGCTTTTCAGACGCTTGTCCCTCCTCCGCCACGCCGGTTAAGTCACCTTTCACATCGGCCATAAAGACCGGTACGCCAATCTCTGACAGCGATTCGGCCAGCTTCTGTAGCGTCACGGTTTTACCGGTACCGGTTGCGCCGGTAATCAGCCCGTGACGATTAGCCATGCCTGGCAGTAAAAACAGTTCGGTGTCCGGCGTGCGGGCAATTAGCAAGGGTGCGCTCATTGAGATTTCCTCCATTTATCCTGCCTGGAGTATAGGCAATGTCCATAAAAGAGAATATGCGCAGGGGAGAGAAAATGGCTTAAAGCGTATTGCCGTGATAAATCTGATACCCCAAATCCACGGTATTGTGGTTGTGGTCGTTGTTCTTGATTTTGCTCAGCAACATCTGCGCCGCCATGCGACCGATGTCAAAACGCGGGGTAATCACGCTGGCAAGACTTGGGATCATCTGCCGACCCATTTCCAGACCGTGGAACCCGGCAATCGAGATCTGCTCCGGGACGGCAAGCTCGCGCTCGCGACACAGCAGCAGTGCGCCCATCGCGATGTCGTCGTTGGTGCAAAACACGCCGTCTACATCCGGGTGCGCAGTCAGCGCATCACGCATCATCTGGGTGCCGAGATGGATGGAGGAGATAGCGCGCGGATTAACGCGCAGCGGTTCAAGACCACGGCGGGTCATCGCATCGCAATAACCGCGATAACGTTGTTCATCGCGGATATCGTCTTTTGACCCCAGATAGAGGATTTTGTGACGCTGGCGTTTATCCAGCATGGTGCTGACCATATCAAACGCCGCCTGGCGGTTATCGAAGCCTACCTCCATGTCCAGGCGATCGCCCTGGATATCCATCAGCTCGACCACCGGAATGTTGGCGGAGCGCAGAAATTTAACCGTGCGCAGGGTGTGGTATTTCTCGGAAAGAATAATGCCGTCGATATTGTACGACAGCAGGTTGATCACCGACTCTTCCTCAGATTCCCGGTCGTAGTTGTAGTTGGCGATCAGCGTCTGATAGTTATGGTCTGAAGTCACCGACTCAATACCGGCCAGAATGTCGGCGAACAGCTGGTTTTGAAAAGAGGGGATCAGCACGCCGAGCGTATAGCTTTGTGCGTTCAACAGCATGGCGGGCGCGCGGTTAGGGATGTAATTAATCTCCTCCATAATCTGCGCGATACGTTCACCGGTTTCCTTTGCGACCTTTTTCGGTGAACGGATGTAGCGACTCACCGTCATTTTGGTCACACCCGCCAGCGTGGCGATGTCTTGCAAAGAAATTCTGTGGTTCCTCATTTTCTCTCCTGAGCCGGGGAGCTCGGACTGATGCTCCCCGGTAATACCGTATTAATGCAGGATGGCGTTCAGCGCCAGAACCCCCAACAGACCCATAATGGAAATCAGCGTTTCCATCACCGTCCAGGTACGCAACGTTTCGCCCACGCTGAGATTAAAATAGCCTTTAAACAGCCAGAATCCCGGATCGTTAACGTGGGAAGCAATCACGCTACCCGCACCGGTTGCCAGCACCATCAGCGCCGGGTCAGCATGGGTGACGTTAATAATCGGCAGCACCACGCCTGCGGTGGTGATCGCCGCGACGGTCGCAGAACCGAGCGCGATGCGCAGCAACGCGGCGACCGTCCAGCACATCAGCAGCGGAGAGAGCGACGTGCCGGTCATCAGGTGCGAGATATATTGCCCCACGCCACTGTCGACCAGAACCTGCTTAAACGCACCGCCCCCGGCGATGATAAACACAATCATCGCAATTGCGCCGATAGAGTCGCCAATGATATCCATAATTTGCTCGATCGTACGTCCGTTACGTCGACCAAGGGTAAAAATGGCGAGCACGATAGCGATAAACAACGCGACTGCAGGGTTACCGATAAACTCAAAGAACACCCGCACGCTGTTGGTCTTCGGCAGCGTAATCTCACACACCGCCGCTACCGCCATCAGTATGACCGGGATAACTGCCGCAAAGATACTGTTCCAGAACGACGGCATCTCTTCTTCGGTGAACAGGTGCGGGTTGAATAACCCTTCCGGCGGCGCTTTCTCAAAGCGGGTTAGCAGCTTAGAAAACAGCGGCCCGGCAACAATCACCGTCGGGATAGTAATAATAAAGCCGTACAGCAGGGTGGTACCGAGATTGGCCTCGAAAATAGTGGCAATCGCGGTCGGCCCCGGATGCGGCGGCAGAAAACAGTGGGTCACGGACAGCGCTGCGACCATCGGCACGCCGACATACAACAGCGGCAGACCGGAAGAGGCCACCACCGTAAACACCAGCGGCAGTAGCAGAACAAAACCGACTTCGAAGAACATCGCCAGACCCACCACCAGACCGGTGATCACCAGCGCCCATTGCACACGTTTCTTACCGAACGTGCCAATCAGCGTGGTGGCGATGCGCTGAGCCGCGCCGGTATCGGAAATCAGCTTACCGAGCATCGCGCCGAACCCGAGGATCATCGCCAGCCCGCCGAGCGTCCCGCCGATCCCATTTTGTATAGAGTGTAAAACGGCCTGTGCATCCATCCCTTCGGCAAAACCGACGACCGCCGCAACCAGTACCAGGGCAATAAAGCCGTTAACTTTAAAGCCAATCATCAGGACCAGAAGCAGCGCGACGCCTGCCGCAATTATTATTAATGGCATAATCGTTTCTCTTATATCCCCGTCATACTTCAAGTTGCAGGTGTGTTGGCTGCGCTCACTCACCCGAATCACTTACTCAAGTAAGCTCATCGGGTTCATTCACTTGCCGCCTTCCTGCAACTCGAATTATTTAGGGGAGGGTGCCAGTAAGGCAGCGCCTGGGCGCTGCGTGATGTTGCGTTGTGCTGTATCAGACGGCGACCAGCATGCCGCCATCGACAAACAGCAGGTGCCCGTTAACAAAATCGGATGCTTTGGAAGAGAGGAAGACCGCCGCGCCAATCAGCTCCTGTGGATCGCCCCAGCGCGCGGCTGGTGTACGTTTGCACAACCAGGAGGTGAAGGCTTCATCTTCAACCAGCGCTTTGGTCATCTCAGTTTTGAAGTAGCCTGGCGCGATACCGTTCACCTGAATATTGTGGCGTGCCAGTTCTACGCACATTCCACGGGTGAGCATTTTCACCGCGCCTTTTGAAGCGGCGTACGGCGTAATGGTGTCGCGCCCCAGTTCGCTCTGCATCGAGCAGATATTGATAACCTTCCCGGCCTGGCGTTCCACCATGCGACGGGTTACCGCCTGCGAGACCAGGAACACCGCCGTCTGGTTAACCGCAATTACATCGTTCCAGTCCTGTTCCGGGAACTCGGTAAACGGATGGCGGCGCTGAATACCGGCGTTATTTACCAGCACATCAATTTGGCCAATGTCTTTTTCGATATGGTCGATGGCGGCATCGATATCCTGTTTCTGCGTAACATTGAAAGGCGCGGCAACTGCGCGGATCCCTTCCTGCTGCAGTTTGGCGACGGCAGCCTCCGCACGTTCTGGCGTAATATCATTGACGATAATCTGCGCGCCATATTTGCCCAACCCGGTCGCCAGTAAATAACCAATACCCTGAGCCGAACCGGTGATCAGAATGTTTTTGCCGTCCAGTGAAAAAAGATCGTTCATCATGTTATTCCTTATTTTGTTTCTGCAAAAACGAGCTGGACTTTCGCCGCCTGGGTTTTATCCCCGGCGAAGATCAGCGCCTGTTCAAGCTCGGTAAACGGATATTCGGCGCTGAGTAGCGGCAGCGGATCGATAACGTTATTCGCCAGCCACGACACTGCGGTGTTGAACTCGGTGGTAAAGCGGAATGAGCCTTTGAGGGTGATTTCTTTGCCGATCAGCATCATCATCGGGAAGTCCGGCACCGCGCCGCCCATGCCAACCTGCACCATCACGCCTTTTGCACGGGTCACTTCCAGACAGGTGGTGATTGAGGACGGATGACCAGAGACTTCAAAGCTGACGTCGAAATAGCCTTTCTCTTTTTTCCACTCATCGAGCGAGTCCTGCTGCGGGTTAATCAGCGTGTCGGCACCCATCTGCTGGGCAAGCGACAGCGAGCGCGGGCTGATATCAGCACAGACAATCTCTGCCGCGCCGAGCGTTTTCACCGCGCTGACGATCAGGCAGCCAATAGGCCCCACGCCGGAGATAAATACGCGTTTGCCCTGCAGATCGCCCGCTTCATGCGCGGCGTGGATCGCTACCGCCAGCGGTTCGGCAAAGGCCATGACTTTTTCATCGGCCTGCTGCGGGTAGGGGATACACTGCGCGGTATCAACGGTTTTAAACTGAGTAAAGCCGCCGTCAACGTGGGGAAAATACATGGCGCTGCCAAAAAAGCGCATTTCTGTGCACTGGTTTTCTTCGTGCTGCAAACAGTATTTACAGTGGCCGCAGGGTTTCGACGGATTAATCGCCACCGACTGACCTTCATGTAATTCTTTTGAATCGCTATGCACCACTTTACCAATAACTTCATGGCCTAAAATCATCGGTGCTTTAACGGTAAAATTACCAACTTTTCCTTCCTGATAATAATGTAAATCGGAACCGCAAATTCCCCCGCGGGTAATTTGTACCAGTGTTCCTTTATTATTCCATTCAATATTTTGGTCGGTAATGGCAACAGTTTTCTTACCCGCGACAACGCAGGATTGGGTTTTGACTTGCATAAATGCCTCACTGGTCAGGTAGTAACCTCGGCAGCATTTAAACGGTTTTGAGTGTTATTATTTGTGATGTAGATCACGCTGGAAAATTGTTACACTACAATGTTACGCATAACGTGATGCGCCTTGTAATTCTCATCAGCGGCGCTGAAAAAGCGTGAAATTCCCAATCTGGAAGGCGTAGTATCGCGCCATGAAATTTGAATCTGGAGTTTTTTCGATGGCCGGGGAAAGTTATATTTTGATGGGCGTTTCAGGTAGCGGTAAATCTTTAATTGGCAGTAAAATTGCCGCTGTATTGTCGGCTAAATTCATTGATGGTGACGATCTCCATCCCGCTAAAAATATTGATAAAATGTCTGAAGGCATTCCATTAACCGATGAAGACCGGCTTCCCTGGTTGGAAAGATTAAATGACGCCTCATACAGTTTATATAAAAAGAATGAGACCGGGTTTATTGTCTGCTCGTCATTAAAAAAACAGTACCGCGATATATTGCGTCAGGGCAGTCCGAATGTGCATTTCCTGTGGCTGGATGGCGACTACGAGACCATTCTGGCACGCATGCAGCGTCGGGCAGGACATTTTATGCCGGTGGGATTACTCAAAAGCCAGTTCGATGCGCTGGAGTGCCCGCAGGAAGATGAACGCGATATTGCCCGCATCGATGTGAACCATGACATCGAGCATGTGACGGAACAGTGCCGCCAGGCGGTTCTCGCGTTTCGTAACGGGCAATAGGCCCAGCCCCTTGCGGGACTGAGCCCGGTATCAGAAGTCGGCTTTCAGCACCACGCGGTAGCGGGCTTTGCCGTCACGCACGTGCTGGATAGCGTCATTAATTTGCGACATTGGGTACAGCTCGGTGGTGGGCGACACCTTGCTGCGCCCGGCAAACTTCATCAGCTTGCGCAGTTCGAACGGCGTACCGGTTGCCGAACCGGAGATGCTGCGATCGCCGGCAATTAAGGTAAATGCCGGTACCGGCAGCGGCTTCAGCACCGCGCCGACGGTATGGAAGTTACCGCCGTAGGCCAGCGCTTCAAAATAGGGCTGCCAGTCGAGATCGACGTTAACCGTATTGATAATGAGATCGAACTGGCCCGCCAGCGCTTTTAGTGCATCCGGATCGCGGCTGTTGACCACCTTATCCGCCCCCATCGCCAGCACTTCCTGTTCTTTCGATGGATTGGAGCTGAACGCGGTCACTTCACAACCCATCGCGTGTAATAACTTAATGGCGATATGCCCCAGGCCACCGATGCCGATCACCCCGACGCGGCTGGTGGCGGTGATATGGTGCATCAGCAGCGGTTTGAACACCGTGATACCGCCGCACAGTAATGGGCCGGCCGCCGCCAGATCGTTGCTTTCCGGCAGCGGGATCACCCACTGCCAGTCGGCCCGCAGCTTCTCGGCAAAGCCGCCGCGATTGAGAATAGTGGGAACGGATCCTTCCAGACAGTTAATCTGATTGCCGCTGATACAGGCATCGCAGTGTCCACAGCTGCGCGCCGTCCAGCCAATCCCAACGCGCTGACCGACCTTCAGACCTTTATTCTGTGCCGCACTGCCGAGCGCCGCCACACGGCCAATCACCTCATGCCCGGCAACCAGCGGATACTGAGAGAATCCCCATTCGTTGTCGATCATCGACAAATCGGAATGGCAGATACCGCAGTAATCGACCTGTACCTCGACATCTTCCGGCTTAAGCTCGCCCGCATCGTATTCATAGAGTTCAAGTTCGCTGCCCGCCGCTTTTGCGGCGTAGCTTTTTATCATCGACATCGTGTTTCCCTCAGTGTGGTGTTGAACTGGAAGTGTAGAGCATGGAGAAACGGGACGCTTCGCAGGAGGGGGGATTAAGACGGTTGTAGCGTGAGCTAAACCGTGATGGTGATTGCAGGCACGTAACGTAATGCTGAAATTTTCAACACTTAGCGCGCCAGACACATGCTGGCGCTTGCATGGTGGCGCACGACAGGTATAATCCACAACGTTTTCCGCATCCCTTCCGTGCCGGAGTGGCGAAATCGGTAGACGCAGTTGATTCAAAATCAACCGTAGAAATACGTGCCGGTTCGAGTCCGGCCTTCGGCACCATCGGAACATCAATAGACGTCAACGGACGTCTTTTTTTGTGCCTGAAATCCAGTATTTACCCATTATTCCCGCTATATTAACTCTTTCAAAGTCAACCGACTTCAACGTACATCTACCAACAGATGTTGGTACAGATGTTGGTACAGATGATGGTATTTCCGGTTCGATAATGCTTGTACCAACAGGGAGGGGATAAGCATGGCTCTAACAGATATCAAAGTCAGAACAGCCAAGCCAACGGATAAGCAATATAAGCTGACTGATGGCAGTGGTATGCACTTGCTTGTCCATCCTAATGGTTCGAAATACTGGCGTTTGCAGTACCGTTTTGACGGCAAGCAAAAGATGCTGGCTCTGGGTGTTTATCCTGATGTGTCACTCGCTGATGCAAGGGCTCGTCGTGATGAGGCTCGTAAGCTTTTGGCAAACAGCATTGATCCGGGAGATAAAAAGAAAAATGATAAGGTTGAGCAGGAAGAAGCACGTACTTTCGAACAACTTGCTATTGAGTGGCATGCCACAAATAAAAAGTGGTCGGAAGAACATAGCCGACGAGTACTGAAAAGTCTGGAGGATAATCTCTTCCCTGCCATAGGTAAGCGAAATATTGCTGATCTTAAAACTAGAGACCTGCTAGTCCCAATCAAAGCGGTAGAGTTGTCGGGGCGACTTGAGGTGGCATCCCGTCTACAGCAGCGCACTACTGCAATTATGAGATATGCCGTTCAGAGTGGTTTACTTGATTACAATCCCGCACAGGAAATGGTTGGTGCTGTTGCTTCAAGTAACAGGCAGCATAGACCTGCATTGGAGTTGAAACGTACCCCCGAACTGCTTCAGCGCATTGACAGCTATACGGGTAGACCTTTGACCCGCCTTGCCGTTGAGCTAACCCTCCTTGTATTTATTCGTTCAAGTGAACTGCGTTTTGCTCGTTGGTCTGAGATCGATTTTGAAACATCGATGTGGACGATCCCAGCAGAGCGAGAAGCTATTGAAGGGGTGAAGCACTCCCAGCGTGGTTCAAAAATGCGTACGCCTCATTTGGTGCCGTTATCTCGTCAGGCGTTAGCAATCCTTAAACAGGTACACAAACTTAGTGGCGATCGCGATTTTGTTTTCATTGGCGATCACGACCATCGCAAACCGATGAGTGAGAACACGGTGAACAAGGCCCTGCGCGTTATGGGTTATGACACCAAGGTAGAGGTTTGTGGACATGGTTTCAGAACAATGGCGTGTAGTTCTTTGATTGAATCGGGATTGTGGTCGAGGTGTAAGTACCCCTGACCCTGGCCCAAAATCAGTGCAGTGCTAAATCAGAGATCTTCGCCTTTCCGGAGACTTCGGATGAATTCAGCCGGAGTCATGTCATTTA
>NZ_JBKGLW010000019.1:0-68387 GCF_046555775.1 Citrobacter sp. U14242 | reverse complement strand
AGACGATGTTGCAACGGGTTTATCTCAAGATATCGCAAACAGCACTGCTGACAGTAAATCATATACTGATACCGCTAAGCAGGACGCTATCTACCACGCCAACAGCTATACTGATACCGCTAAGCAGGACGCTATCAATACCGCCAACAGCTATACTGATACCGCTACGCAGAACGCTATCAACACCGCCAACAGCTATACTGATACCGCTAAGCAGGACGCTATCAATACCGCCAACAGCTATACTGATACCGCTAAGCAGGACGCTATCAGTACCGCCAACAGCTATACTGATACCACCACTGCAGCAGCTAAAAACGAAGCGATTGCGACGGCAAATAGTTACACTGATATTGCTAAGCAGGACGCTATCAACACCGCCAACAGCTATACTGACACCACCACTGCAGCGGCCAAAAACGAAGCGATTGCGACAGCAAATAGTTATACTGATGTCGCTAAGCAGGACGCTATCAACACCGCCAACAGCTATACTGACACCACTACCGCAACGGCCAAAAACGAAGCGATTGCGACAGCAAATAGTTATACTGATGTCGCAAAATCAGATGCAATCAGCACTTCTTATGCTTACACCGATACAACTTCGGCCAAAAATCGCGCAGATGGTAAAGCGTATGTCGATAATTCGCTCACCCAGGCAAAAAATTATACCGATAACAAGTTCACCCAACTTGATGGCCGAGTAAATAGCCTGGATAACAAAGTTGATGATAACGATAAACAAGCAAAAGCAGGTATTGCTGGCGCAATGGCGATGACCGCAATTCCACAAAAATTTGGCTATGATTTCAACTTCGGTATGGGCGCAGCTACATTTGGTGGTGAACAATCCATGGCTGCTGGTACCTATTATAATGTTGGCAAGAATGCGACGCTTTCTGCGAAGGCCTCTCTTGATACCCAACACAATACTGGTGTTGCGGTTGGTTTGAGTTTTGGTTTCTAATCAATCGTGTTTAACTATTTAAGTTACTCATCCTGGTAGAAATTGACACTTTTCAGCCTGATAATGCCCGATGAAATTCATCGGGCATTTTGTATTCAAAAATCGCTATGGGTTGTCGATTTGCCACCACGTCTCTAACTATCCTTTTTGTCTGTAAAACTGTGGTCAATATGACTCGACCACTACAGAATGATATCGAATCAAGATCAGTATGAGCCGCAAAGAAAATTGTTGGGATACAGCTTTTGCGAAAAGGCTATTACGTAGTCTGAAAACAGACTGGTTACCGCGTGAAGGCTACTGAAACAGAAGTGGGGCAGAGAAAGATGTGATGCAGTATCTGAGCGGATATTACAACCGTCTTAGGCCACATAAAAACAACGGTGGCTTAACACCACCGAGATGGAAAGACAGAAACCTCTGACTGTATCTACATTAAGCAGACCACATCAAACAAGTCCCCCTATCCCCACAAGGTCAGGGGCAACCCGCTCAGCGCAAAACCAGACGAATTACTCCTGCTGAGCTTTCTTCGCCAGACCATCCAGCAGTTTTTGATGAATACCGCCAAAACCACCGTTGCTCATTACCAGGATATGATCGCCGGGCTGTGCGGTTTTCACTACCATATCCGCCAGCGCATCCACATCACCACTCCAGTGAGCTGGCTGGACGCAGGCTTCAGCGACTTCCGCTACCTGCCACGGAATATGCGGTGGTTGCAGCAGGAAAACTTCGTCCGCGCGGCCTAATGATGGCGCGAGATCGTCTTTGCACAGTCCCATTTTCATGGTGTTAGAGCGAGGCTCCAGCACCGCAATAATGCGGGCCGTACCGCCAACTTTCCCGCGCAACGCCGCAAGCGTTGCCAGAATAGCAGTTGGGTGATGGGCAAAATCGTCATATACCGTCACGCCGTGCGCTTCACCACGCAGTTCAAGACGACGACGAGCGTTAATGAACGAGCCTAGCGCATTCGCCGCATCGGCTGGCAGCACCCCCACATGACGAGCTGCTGCAATCGCCATCAGGCCATTGTGAATATTGTGTTCGCCAACCAGGCCCCACTTCACAACACCGGCTTTTTCACCGTCCAGCCACACTTCCCACTCAGAAGCATCGGTGGTCAGTTTTTTCGCCTGCCAGTGACCCTGCTCACCCACCAGCTCCTGTTCGCTCCAGCACCCCATCGCCATCGTCTGTTTCAGATTGATGTCGTTTTCCGGGTAGATGATGCGTCCCTGACCCGGCACGATGCGCACCAGGTGATGGAACTGTTTCTGAATCGCTTTCAGATCGTCAAAGATGTCGGCGTGATCGAACTCAAGGTTGTTGAGTATCAGGGTTCGCGGGCAGTAATGCACAAATTTGGAACGCTTATCGAAGAAGGCGCAGTCGTACTCATCCGCTTCAATCACGAAAAAGTTACTTTCACCCAGACGCGCGGAAACGTCAAAGTTACCCGGCACGCCGCCGATCACGAATCCCGGTTTATAGCCACAGGCTTCGAGGATCCAGGTTGCCATTCCAGCCGTAGTCGTTTTGCCGTGCGTCCCCGCCACCGCCAATACCCAGCGATCGCGCAACACAAAGTCATGCAGCCATTGCGGGCCAGACATGTATGGAATGTTCTTCTCCAGCACCGCTTCCACGCAGGGATTACCACGGGTCATCGCATTACCGATGATCACCAGGTCCGGCTGTGGATCGAGCTGACTGGCATCGTAACCCTGAATCAGGGAGATACCTTGTTTCTCAAGTAAGGTGCTCATCGGCGGATACACATTGGCGTCCGAACCCGTTACTTCATGACCGAGCGAGCGTGCCAGCATCGCCAGACCGCCCATGAAAGTGCCACAAATTCCCAAAATATGAATGCGCATACGTCACTATCCTTTTTTAATCCGGGGGCCATTTTACGCACATGTCTGGCAACTGAGAAACGCATTTCAGGATATTCCGTAGTTTGCTGGCGCGATTCACCTGAGCGCGATAGCTGAAATATTTGTTAATATTGTTGCGGTCGCTTTACTCCACATAAATTGCAGGGAAAGTGTTATGAAAACGTTAGGTGAATTTATTGTCGAAAAGCAGCACGAGTTTTCTCATGCTACCGGTGAACTCACTGCTTTGTTGTCGGCAATAAAGCTGGGCGCCAAGATCATCCACCGCGATATCAATAAGGCCGGTCTGGTCGATATCCTGGGTGCCAGCGGTGCAGAGAACGTGCAGGGAGAGGTGCAACAAAAACTCGATCTGTTCGCAAACGAAAAACTGAAAGCTGCACTGAAGGCGCGCGACATTGTGGCGGGTATTGCCTCAGAAGAAGAAGATGAAATCGTCGTCTTTGAAGGCTGTGAACACGCAAAATACGTTGTGCTAATGGATCCACTGGATGGCTCATCCAACATCGATGTAAACGTCTCTGTCGGTACGATTTTCTCTATTTACCGCCGCGTAACACCTGTCGGCACACCGGTCACGGAAGAGGATTTCCTGCAGCCGGGCAACAAACAGGTTGCTGCGGGTTACGTTGTTTATGGTTCATCCACCATGCTGGTGTACACCACCGGTTGTGGCGTACACGCCTTCACCTACGATCCTTCTCTGGGCGTATTTTGCCTCAGCCAGGAACGTATGCGTTTCCCGGCAAAGGGAAGCACTTACTCCATTAACGAAGGCAACTACATCAAATTCCCGAATGGCGTGAAGAAATACATTAAATTCTGCCAGGAAGAAGATAAGGCCACTCAGCGCCCGTACACCTCGCGCTACATTGGCTCTCTGGTTGCAGATTTCCATCGCAACCTGCTGAAAGGTGGGATCTATCTGTACCCAAGCACCGCCAGCCACCCGCAAGGGAAACTGCGTCTGCTGTACGAATGCAACCCGATGGCCTTCCTGGCCGAGCAAGCGGGCGGCAAGGCAAGCGATGGTAAAGATCGTATTCTGGATATCACCCCAGAAAGTCTGCACCAGCGTCGATCCTTCTTCGTCGGTAACGACCATATGGTGGACGATGTAGAGCGCTTTATCCGCGAGTTCCCGGACGCATAAACGCTACATCCCGGTCTACATCACGTTGTAGGCCGGATAAGCGAAGCACCATCCGGCACGATACGGTAATATTGCCGGATAGCGGCGTAAATGTCTTTATCCGGCCTACAAAATCCATAGCCCGATTACGACACCTGTAACCGGAACGCTGCCATCGCTTCCAGCAGCGCATGCGACTGCTCTTCCAGTGAGCGGGTAGCCGCTGAAGACTGCTGTACCAACGCCGCATTCTGCTGCGCCGTTTCATCCATCTGACTCACCGCAATATTCACCTGCTCAATCCCACGGCTCTGCTCCTGAGACGCGCTGGCAATTTCACGCATCAGCCTGGTCATACGCATAACCTCGGTCGCGATTTCATCCATGGTTTCACCCGCCTGTTGCGCCAGTTCACTTCCCTCACCCACATGCGTATGGGAATCGCTAATCAATGTACGGATCTCTTTTGCCGCCTCGGCGCTACGGCTGGCAAGATTGCGTACTTCCCCAGCCACCACCGCAAAACCACGGCCTTGCTCACCCGCGCGCGCCGCTTCAACGGAGGCATTGAGAGCCAGGATATTGGTCTGGAAAGCAATACCGTCAATCACACTGAGGATATCGGCAATTCGGCTGGAGCTGCCGGAAATATCACGCATTTTTTCAATTACATAGCACACCATCTCACTGCCCCGATCGGCGGTATCCGATACCGATTTTGCCAGTTGATGCGCCTGCTCTGCGTTTTCCGCATTCTGTTTCACGGTCGCGGTGAGTTCTTCCATACTGGCAGCGGTCTGTTCCAGCGACGTGGCGGTGGATTCTGTACGTTGCGCCAAATGCTGGTTACCTGCGCTCAATTCGCGGCTGCCAACATCAATTTGCGAGCTGGCTTCACGCACACGCTGCACAGAATCACCCAACGCATGGCGCATTTCATCCATTGCAACGTTAAGGCGGTTGAATTCAGCGCTGGCTGATAACGTGCTAACAGGCGACAAATCACCTGTCGCCAGACGTTCCAGCTGTTCAATAATGTTATCCAGGGGTTTAAGAAACTTATTTCGCAGCATAAACCAAATGACCACCAGCAACGCAATGGCAGCCAACATAGCGGCACTCATAATACCGTGATAAATCAAAGAATTAATAACACGCATGGCGGCATAAAGCCCCATGCCGCCGGTCAGCAACAGAAGAAACGTCAGCAGAGACAATAACACCAACAAACTGGATCGAATGGAAAGGGATTTTGGCATCGTTATATTTCCGGTTGTAGGGATAAAACAGACCTGTACAGAACCTATCGACTACAACCGGAAAAAGTTTAGGTATTTAAATGTTTTCTGGAAAATCATGATGTTACTTTGGTACTTCAGTCGTGCTCACGCGGGTGACCGGCGAGCTCTGACGATTTTCCCAAAGTACCGTGAGACCACGTTGTAAGGCAATAAAAATAAACAATAAAATGCCAATCGCGATTTTTGTCCACCAGGAACTTAATGTGCCATCAAAATTAATATAGGTCTGAATCAGCCCCTGAATGGCAACACCAAATAAAGTACCTAAAACCGTACCAACCCCACCGCTGAGCAACGTACCGCCAATCACCACCGAGGCGATAGCATCCAGTTCTACCCCGACACCTGCCAGCGCATAACCGGCCTGGGTATAAATGGAAAAGACGATTCCGGCCAGCGTCGCAAGCCCAGTAGACAGCATATAGATGCGGATTGTCGTGCTGCGGGTTGAGATCCCCATCAGATTGGCTGACGTCGCACTGCCGCCAATGGCGTACACCTGATTGCCAAAGCGCGTGCGGTGCGCGAGGAATATACCGATCACCACCACGCCCAGCATCAACAGCCCCATGGCGCTCAGACGCCCACCACCGGGGATCTTCCAGGCCAGGCTGGAAAGGGTGTCATAAATCGGGTGGTTAATTGGGATCGACTCTTCGGAAACCAGATAGCTGACACCGCGCAGAAAGAACATCCCCGCCAGAGTAATAATAAACGCCGGGATCTTCAGCGCATCGATCAGTAATCCCATAAATGCACCAAACGCACAGCCCATTGCCAGAATCAAAGGAAACGCCAGCAGTGGCGAAATCCCCCAGTAACCAATCGCCTTTGCTAAAAATACCCCCGTAAAGGCAATCACCGACCCGACGGAAAGATCGATCCCTCCGGAGAGAATGACGAAAGTCATACCCACGGCGATAATCCCTAAAAAGGCGTTATCAGTCAGAATATTGCAGATCACCCGGGTGGAGGCAAAAGCCGGAAATTGCATCAGGCAGTAGAGGTAGCCCAAAATAAAGACCCCAAGGGTGATCATCAGCGGTAAATTACGTTTTATCACGACCGCGTACTCCTTTTATCAGGCTGATAAAGCGTTGTGACTGCACGACCAGCACGCACAACACCACGATGGCTTTGACCACCTGATTCAGTTCCGGCTGAAAGCCCGACAGTAAAATCCCGGTGTTCATCCCCTGAATGATCAACGCGCCAATTACCGATAGCAGCAGGTTAAACCGCCCGCCCATCAACGAACCGCCGCCAATAACCACCGCCAGGATGGCATCCAGCTCCAGCCATAACCCGGCGTTATTGGCATCAGCCCCGCGAATATCCGCCGTGACGATTATCCCGGCGATCGCCGCACACAGGCCGCTCAGCACATAGGTAAGCATGACGATCACGCGGGTATTCACCCCGGCATTTTTCGCCGCACGAATGTTAATGCCCACCGCTTCAATGAACATGCCCAGCGCCGTTTTACGCGTCAGCAGCCAAAAGGCGACCAGCGTCAGCAGCGCGATGATCACCGGAGTCGGGAACAGCAGTAGCGATCCGCTGCCGAACCACGACAGATCGGGCGAGTTGAAGGTGACGATCTGCCCGGAGGTGATCAACTGCGCCACCCCGCGCCCGGCCACCATCAGGATCAGCGTGGCCACAAACGGTTGGATCTTGAGGATTGCTACCAGGATCCCGTTCCACAATCCCGCCAGAATGCCGGATCCTAACGCCGCGAGCAGAACAACCGGGAGGCTGTGCCCGGCGACCGTCATCGCAGCAGTCGTGGCACCTGCAATGGCCATCACCGCCCCCACGGAAAGATCGATACCGCCGGTGGCAATCACCAGTGTCATGCCAATCGCCAGCAGCGCCACGGGCGCGGCGCGGTTGAGAATATCAATTGGGCTACCGAACAAGCGACCATCCTGCAAAATCACCTGATAGAAGTGCGGTGCCACCAGGCTGTCGACCAACAGCACCAGCAGCAACGCCACCAGCTGCGGCATGCCCTTCGGCCAACGAAACCGTCTTTTTGCCGTGTTGGATTGGGGGAGAGATTGAGGCATCACCATAGTCTCCTTAGGCCGCAATGGCGTTCATAATTGCCGGTACGGACAGTTCAGCCAGTGGGATCTCGGCCACCTGTTTGCGATCGCGCATGATAATGACCCGATCGGCATAACCCACCAGTTCTTCCAGTTCGGAGGAAATCACCAGCAGCGCCAGACCGTCGGCGCACAGCGTTTCGATCAGGCGGATGATCTCAGCATGCGCGCCAACATCGATCCCACGCGTGGGTTCATCGAGGATCAGGAACTGCGGTTTGGTCAGCAACCAGCGCGACAGCAAGACTTTTTGCTGATTACCGCCGGAGAGAAATTCAATCGGCTGTTCGGCATTAGGCGTACGGATACCGAGCTGACGAATAAAGCGCTCGGCGATCTCGTTTTGTTCTTTTCGCGCAATGGGCCGTAGCCAGCCTCGCTGCGCCTGCAGGGCCAGAATGATATTTTCACGCACCGAAGCCGCGGCGATGATACCGTCCGTTTTGCGATCCTCCGGGCAGAAGCCGATCCCCAGACACGAAGCCTGATGCGGCGATCGCAGTACCTGCGGTTTACCTTTGATCAGCGCACTGCCGCTGTCTGCGGGTTTAATACCGAAGATCACTTCCGCCGTTTCTGTTCGTCCCGACCCCAGCAGCCCCGCCAGCCCAACGATCTCGCCGGGGCGAACCTGCAGATCGAACGGTGCAATCGTGCCTTTCTTACCAAAATCACTGAATGCCGCCACTGGCTTATCGCTCAGCAATGTGCGGCCTGCACGCTGCAATGCGTGAGTATCCAGTTCACGGCCGAGCATCATTTTCACCAGCTCGATCTGCGGCAGTTCGCGGGTTTCACGGCAACCAACAAACCCGCCGTTACGCAGGACAGTGATGCGATCGCTGACCTGGTAAACCTGATCGAGGAAATGGGTGACGAAGATCAGACTGACGCCACGATCGCGAAGATGGCGCATCAGACCGAACAGCATTTCAACTTCCTGGGTGTCCAGGCTGGCGGTAGGTTCATCGAGGATCAGCACTTTCGCCGACAGATCGATCGCTCGACAGATGGCGACTATCTGCTGCATCGCCACCGAAAAGCGGTTCAGCGGTTCGCGTACATCGAGCGAAAAACCATAAGAAGCCATCAACTCCGCGGCACGCTTTTCCATCTGCTTGCGTTGCAACAAACCGAAGCGCCGTGGCTCACGACCAATAAACAGATTATCTGCCACCGACATATTGGGCAGCAGGTTTACTTCCTGATATACGGTGCCAATGCCCAGTTGCTGGGCATGGGCGGTATTCTTTGGCGAAATAGTCTGGCCTTCGAGCCAGATGGTGCCGCGATCGGCATGATAAACGCCGGTCAGCGCTTTGATCAGCGTCGATTTTCCGGCTCCGTTTTCACCGAGCAGCGCCATAATCTCGCCACGACGCAAACTGAAATCCACATTATCCAGCGCCTTAACGCCGGGAAAGAATTTGCTTAATCCTTCGGTGCGGAGGATTTCCGGGTATCGTTCTGTCGTCATGATTCCCCCTGCATCACGCTGGTTGGCGCTACGCTTAACCGACCTACAAAAGAGCGTATCGTAGGCCGGGCAAGCGCAGCGTCACCCGGCATTTTCATGAAGGCTTAATAGCCCATATTTTTCTTCTTCTCTAACTCTTCTTTCGCGGTATCCGGCAGATAGAGGATCGATTTGGTAATGGTCAGCTTCTCAGGCATCGTGCCGTCTTTCTTGAATTTCTCCAGCGCATCGAATGCCGGCCCTGCCATATTTGGCGTCAGTTCGACGCTGGCGTTGGCTTCACCATCAATCATCGCTTTATAGATATCCGGCACGCCGTCGATGGAACCGGTCAGAATATCTTTGCCCGGCTTCAGACCCGCTTCTTTAATCGCCTGGATAGCCCCGATCACCATGTCATCGTTGTGAGCGTAAACCATGCAGATGTTCTTGCCGTTGTTTTCCGCTTTGATAAAGCTCTCCATGACTTCTTTACCTTTGCTGCGGGTGAAGTCTCCGGACTGAGAGCGAATAATTTTGATGTTTGGCGCGCTGGCGATGGCTTCGGCAAAACCTTTTTTACGGTCAATCGCCACGCTGGCACCGACGGTCCCTTGCAGCTCAACCACATTACACGGTTTGCCGTTTACCTCTTTAATCAGCCAGTCGCCGATTAATTTACCTTCCAGAACGTTATTGGCAGTAACGGTGGTCATATAGAGAGATTTGTCTTTTACATCGATGGAACGATCGAGCAAAAAGACCGGAATGTCGGCATCTTTCGCTTCTTTTAACACCGGCTCCCAACCCGTTGCCACGACCGGCGCAATGAAGATGGCATCCACACCCTGCGCAACAAATGAGCGTACGGCTTTAATCTGGTTTTCCTGTTTTTGCTGGCCGTCAGCGATTTTCAGCGTAATACCACGCTTTTCGGCCTCGCTTTTCGCCACATTGGTTTCCGCCGCGCGCCAGCCGGATTCAGAGCCAACCTGCGAAAATCCTACGGTTAAAGGGGCTGCCATTGCCATAGACGACATGGCTGCCGAAACTGCTGTGACTAAAAGTAAGCGCTTCCACATAAGAGCATCCTCGTAGGGTGATTATTGTTGATTAATAAACAGTCGCGAAAAAACTATAGACAATTGAGCATGTAACGAATTGCGTTACATCACACTTCAAAAAAGTAAATAAAACGTTAATCACAACTTTGTAATCGCTTTCATATCACTATGAAAAATGCAGCTGAAGATATGGATTTTTCTGTCATGAAAGGGAAGAAAAAAGAAGAAAATGTGCGCCGCGAAATCGAAAACAAGCGGAGACATTCGGCGCGAGTTGGCTATAATACCCGCCACTTGTTTGCCATAGCTTATTTAAAGGAAACAGACATGAGCTTACTCAACGTCCCTGCCGGTAAAGATCTGCCGGAAGATATCTACGTTGTTATCGAGATCCCTGCAAACGCAGATCCGATCAAATACGAAGTTGACAAAGAGAGCGGCGCCCTGTTCGTTGACCGCTTCATGTCCACCGCGATGTTCTATCCGTGCAACTACGGTTATATCAACCACACCCTGTCTCTGGATGGTGACCCGGTAGACGTTCTGGTCCCGACTCCGTACCCGCTGGAACCAGGTTCTGTCATTCGTTGCCGTCCGGTTGGCGTACTGAAAATGACCGACGAATCCGGTGAAGATGCAAAACTGGTTGCCGTGCCGCACACCAAACTGAGCAAAGAATACGATCACATCAAAGATGTGAACGACCTGCCGGACCTGCTGAAAGCGCAGATCACTCACTTCTTCGAGCACTATAAAGACCTCGAAGCGGGCAAATGGGTGAAAGTTGACGGTTGGGACAACGCTGAAGCAGCTAAAGCTGAAATCGTTGCTTCCTTCGAGCGCGCGAAGAAATAATTTCGCCTGCGCTGAAAACCCTGAACACCAGCCTCTGGTTAGTAAGGGTTTTTTTATACCTGTACTTTCCTTCCCTTCATTTTCCCGGTAGCCCACTGGTTTCTTTTTGACCTACCAGATTGGGTAGTCACATTTCATTTATCTTATTTGCGAATGAGATTAGATCTCATTATCATTCGCAGCACGTAAATAAATGTGAATAAAAGTCAATGAACCTCCACACTGTGAAGTCCCTGAAACACTATTCCGGCGTAGCACTCGTCACGGCGCTGTTATTTACCAGCCTGCCCAGTACGGCAGAGACGCTGCCTGAAAAAGATTTTCTGACCCACGATGTCGGTAACGGCGTATATGAACTGGCGGTTGATAGTCAGCAGAACACGCTTTTTGCCGCCTCGTCTCCGTCATTTGATAAAGACAAAACCAGCGGACTTATCTACAAGCTCGATCTGGAAAAGCTCACCACCACCGAAGTCATCGAAACCAGCCGCCGTGCCTTTGCAACGGCGATGGATGAAGAAAATCAGGTGCTGTATGTCGGTAATACGCTGGAAGGTTCAGTCACCTTAATCGATACCCGCAGCGGTAAAGAGTTGGCGATACTGCAACTGAGCGAAACCAGCAACCCGAAAGACATTGTCCATACCCGTGAAATGGTGCTCGATACACAGCATCACCGCCTGTATGTTTCCGGCGTGGCTGAAAAAGGCATTGTATGGGTCGTGGATACGCAAAAACGTGAAAAAATTGCCACTCTTGAAAACATGGGTCAGTACCCGACCGGTATGGCCGTTGATGCTGATAAAGATCGCTTGTATGTCGTGAATGGCCGAAATGAACTGATTACGCTGGATACTACCAGCCTTAAAATTATTAACCGTTTTACCATTGAATCTGACAAAAAACATTTCTTCCTGAATATCGCGCTTGATAGCAAAAATAATCGAGCGTTCCTCACCGATCCGGATTTAGCGGATGTCCTGGTCGTCGACATTAATACCGGTAAGGTCATTGCACCGATCAAGGTCATTAATTCACTGGCCGTAATTTATAATGAAAAACGCCAGGAAGTGTATATCACCCACCGCAATGCAAAACGTATCAGCATCGTGGACAGCAAGACCTATCAGGTGAAACAAAGTATCGAAACCCAGGCCTTACCTAACAGCCTGGCGCTTTCTGCAGATGCTAACACCTTGTATGTCAGTGTAAAGCAGTCGGAAAAGATGATTGGCATAAAACCCGACTATGTGCTGAAAGTCGATCTGTCTAAATTCTAACAATCAATATTATTTTTCACCTTGCCGCTATTCTAAGCAGCAAGGTGATGCCTTATTTTTTCTTTTCAGGTGTCTTATATTATGAAAACGCGTCAACTTATTACGCTGACGGGGATCGTTGCATTCTCAGGCGGCGTTATCTTTCCCTCACAGGCCGAGGAATTAAGCGAGGCCTCCCGCAATACCGAAGATGAAATGGTGATCACCGCATCAGGTTTCTCACAGCAGAAACGAGAAGCCCCTGCCACCATTTCGGTAATCGACCGTAAAACACTGGATATTCAGCCGGACCGTAACATCGGTGAAGCCATTAAAAATCTTCCTGGTGTCTCAGTCACGAACAGCAGCGGCATGAACGCGGGCAGCATTATGATCCGCGGTATGGACCCGTCTTACACGGCCTTCATGGTTAACAGCGTCAAACAGAATACCGGTGAGTCGCGCCCCTACGGCCATGATATTGGTACCGAAGCCAACTTCTTACCGCCTATGGAAGCCATTGAGCGTATCGAGGTTATTCGCGGGCCGATGTCATCGCTGTACGGTTCAGACGCTATCGGTGGCGTCGTCAACGTCATCACCAAAAAGCCTTACGGCGCGAAAGACTGGACGACGGCGATTGCGGCGAATACCTGGCTTCAGGAACACCAGTATCTTGGCAATACCAGTCAGATGAACCTGTTTACTATGGGTCCCCTTGTCCCTGATGTGCTGGGTTTAAGCGTGGCGGCGGACTGGCTCGACCGCCGCGATGACGATCGCAATAATTATTTTGGCAAACATAACCGAAAATCCATTGATATGACGCTGGGCCTGGCTGCCAGCGAAAATAACCTGTTTGATCTCAACGTGGTCACCGGTGAGCAGGAGAAAAATCGCACGCAGAAACGCGGTGCGCCGTGGTCATGGCTGTTCGATCGCAACGCTGCCACCCTGACCCATACCGGCTGGTATGCAGACGACACGATCGCGACGACCAACTACATCAACTACGAAAAGGGCCGTTCGAAGTACGTTTATGACAGCCAGTCGCCGCAGTATGTGCAGATGGAAAACTACGTCGCCAACTCGCAAACTACCTTCACGCTCGACAACCATAAACTGACCGTCGGGGCGAATTTTACCCGCGAAGAGTTAAATGACCGCTTTGATGTGGCTAACAAAACGCTGCCCGGTTCAGAGCCGGTAACCAAAATCAGCCGCAACGGCTGGGCGCTGTTTGCTGAAGATGGCTGGAGTATTGACGATTTCATCCTGACCACCTCGGCGCGTATGGATCAGGACGATAACTTTGGTACGCATATTACGCCAAAAATGTACGGCAACTGGGCCTTCAGCGATGCATGGGCGCTGAAAGGCGGTGTCTCCGCCGGGTATAAAAAACCGGAGCTGCGGGCAACATCCAGCGACTTCGTCACCCCTTACGGTTCCACCGTTCCCTATCCCTTCCTGACGGTGGGCAATGACAATCTCAAACCGGAGAAAAGCGTTAACTCTGAATTAGGTCTGTACTGGACGGGCGATGTCCTGTCGCTGGATAGCACCGTTTTCTATACGCAATTCAAAGACAAGATTGCGGAACAAACCATTTGTGAAACCACGGCGACCAACCAGTGCTCGGTGAATGGTTACAACGCCGACTCCGTCAGTAAATACTTTAACGTCAGCGAAGCCGATGTGTACGGCGTTGAGCTGAATGCTGACTGGCAGATAAGTGCTGACCTCAAAGCCAACGCCAACTACACCTGGAACCACAGCGAGCAGAAAAGTGGCGTCAACAAAGGTTACGCGCTGAACGATTATCCACGTCATATGGCGAATCTGTCGCTGACCTGGGCGGCGACACAGAGTCTTGACGTGTGGAGTACGGTGAACTATCGCAGCAGCAACCGCAACAGCGGCAATAACTATAAGTACGATGACTACACAATGGTTGATGTGGGCGTACGTTATCAGCTCAACAAGCACACGCAGCTGATGGCTGGGGTCTACAACGTGTTGGATGAAGATCCGAAACTGACTACCGCGTGGAATGAATCCGCTCAGGTAGAAGGCCGTCGCTATAATCTCGGCGCGCGCGTAGAGTTTTAAGCCTTAAATAAACAACGCCACCCGAAGGCGGCGTTGTTTATTCTCGTAGTCGATATATCAGTACTGGTCTCGGTCTAACCAGTTACCGCTTTCAATCAGCGTTAATCCCTCGACTGAACGTTGGTACACGTACATCCATGCACTTCCGTACGGCGTCTGAATTAACTGGCGTGCATATTCGCCACCTCGCGTACGCAGAGCGTCAAGCTCTGCCAGCGTGGCGTTGTCAATACGATAAACTTCCCCGTGTACCGTCCCGTTCCCCGGAACTGCGCCTGGATAGTGGCCCAGGCTATACAACTGGTAGTTGTCGATACTGAAATTTCCCAGCAACAGGGCATTGGTCATCCAGTGGCTGTTGCCTTGTTTGGTTCGTAAACTGCCGTAGACAAATATTCGCATTGCTAAAACTCGAACTGATAGAGCAAATCAAGTGCCTGATCTACGCCAGACACGGCTTCCAGATATAGCTTAGGCATCAGACGATAACGTAGCGTGAGTGTCGCTAAAGAGTCAAATATACCCACACCATATTTCACCTGCAGACCTGGCAGTACATATCCGCTGACAACCACCTGAGAGGAGTCACCCACCCCTTGCGTGTCCAGTGCCAGATTGCTTACGCCAAATGTCTCCCCGATTTTACCCACAACCTGACCACTTTGTGCAACCCCCAGGCCAATAAGCATTGATGTCATCGCCGCACTATCGCTCTGCTCGCTGTCCAGCCCTTGCCCACGTAACAGATAAGAGAGGGCCATTTGCTGTGACATTGCCGGATCGGAGAAGATTTCCGCTTTCGGTTCATCTGCCGTACCCGTCACGCGAACACCGGCGATAACGTCATCTTCAGTCGCATCCGGGTTACGAATCGCCTCGATATTAAGCAACGGCTGGTCCGGAGGACCAGAGAATAACAGCTCACCTTTGCGAACTATCAGGTCCTGACCATAAGCATGGAAGCGGCCGCTCGGAATATTAATTTGTCCGTTCAGTCCCAGCCCCTGCTTATCCTGCGCCACTTTGAGATCGCCCGTCAGACGCGCTTTCAGACCAAAGGCATCGATGCGAACGTTGTTGCCAACGTGGATGTTCAGGTTGCTGTTGATCGGAATACCGGCGCTCTGCGGCTTCTCTGGCTGCAGGTTATCGTTGAGCATCACCATGTCGCTGGAGACCCCTACCGCGCTTTCCGGCAGGTCATGCACCACAATACGCGCCCACGGCACATCCACGTTACCATCAAGGGTAAACAGGCTCGGCGTGGCTTCGAAGACCACATCCGGCGAGACGTCCAGACGAACCATCGGCGGCACGGTAATACGCACGCGGCTGCCTTTGGCAGCAACACGCGCCCGCCAGTTATCTATCTGGCTCCAGTCGGCATCGCCGCTGAGGTTAATCTGCCCCTGCTGCGTACGCACCACGCCCGCCAACGTCGAACGCGTTCCGTTGAAGTTCACAGCCAGCTGGCTGGGCTGCATATCAAACGGCATAAAGTTGCCGTCAACGTCCAGGCCGCTAAGCTGCAGCTGTCCAAGCAGCTGCGGGCTTTGCACGTCACCGCCGAGGCGCAGGTTGGCGTTGAGCATCCCTGCGGCTTTTTCGCCACGCGAGAAGATGGGATTCACCATCGCCAGATTGAAATTACGGATGTTGACGTTGCCACCCAGATTACGTCGTCCTTGTGGATCGCTTATCTGCACCTGGCCGTCAAACTGGCCGTTATTGGTCAGGCGAATCAGCCAGCCCAGCTCGGCACGGTTGTTGTGCAGATCAGCGGTCAGGTTCAGCGTCTCAAACGCGACCGGTAACGCGGCATCGTTTACGCTCTGGGTGACCTTCACGTTACGCCCACTTAGCGTCACTTGTCCCTGCGGCAGCCCCTCTTTAGTGGTGTCCCAGCTCACGTCAGCCTTACCGGTGAACACACCGCTGGCCTGCGTGGTATCCGGCATAAACGGTTTCAACATCGCCAGGTCGAAGCGGTTCAGGTTCACCACCGCGCGACCTTCCGCCCCGGCATCGATCGTCTGCGGTACGCACAGTTCCGCATTTGGGTTATTCCAGCAGTGGGGCCCAATACTGATTTTCTGCTCCTGGTTACGGTAATCCAGCGCAATCGCACGGTTAAGCGACCACGGACCGACCGGCGTCTGGAAGCGGGTATTGCTCAACGTCCCTTTCCAACGCTGTTCTTTGCGATCGAAGCTGCCGGCCAGATCCAGTTGCCCGGAAACCGGCTCCCCCTGAATGCGTAGCTGTAATTCATGCTGCTTTTCACTGCCTTTCGCGTTCAGAGTGACCAGCCCGATATTGACGTCAGGTTGCACAATCCGCTCTACGCGCACATTGAGGCTACCGGCGATTTGCTCAGCGGATCTCACGTCGCCCTCGACGCGCACCTGAGCCACGGAAAGCTCCTGCCAGCGCAGACCACGGGCTGTGATATCCGCCAGCAGTTGCGGTGCCTCGACCGTACCGCGAACTTTAATCAGTCCTTTTGCCGTACCACCTAACCCCGGCAGTGCGTTATCCAGATTCGGGGCATCAATCGTCGCATCCAGATTGAGATCTTTAACCCCCAGCTCCCCTTTTACCTCAGCGCTGTTGCGCCCCAGTTCCAGGTGCAGGCCCGGAATGGTCCACTGCAGGTAGCTATTCCCCTTCAGTGAGCCGTTCACATTAACCTTATTCTGTTTCACATTCCCGGTCAGCTTCAGTTCCGGAACATCCATTTGCCAGCTTCCGCCATACAGACTGCCGCGCGTTTTCACCAGACCATTCAGTTTTGACGGCCAGTCCGGGATCTCTTTTGCCGTATTGATGCCATCCAGCGTCAGCTCTCCGCGCCAGCTAATGGCCTGCTGCCAGTCCACCAGTGCCTTCAGCTCTGTTTTTCCTTCCAGCGCCGCAATACTGAGTTTGTCGAGATTGATCTGTTGTTCGTTACCTTTGGCATCCAGCGCAATGGTGGCCGGAGGGATATCCTGCCCTTTCACGGCGGTGCGCATCGATAACGTGTAGTCGGTCATTTTGCCGGTCAGCTTGAGCTTGATATCATCGGCCTGGAACTGCTTATCGCCGGTAAACGGCCAGTAAATCTGCTTGCTGACCACTTCCAGATTGAGCGGTAATCCCGCTTCCGCCAGACGCGTTTGCGCACGCAGATCCATATCCACCGGACCAGACAGATTCACACCGACTTCCAGCTGCTCACGCAGCGCGCCACCGACCTTCAGCTTCACCTTTTCGCCTTTTAACGGCTCGATGTTCAGCGTACTGTTCAGCGTAATATCAACCGGCCAGTTGTTGGTCAACTGCGCCGTACCGCTGGCGTTCACCTGGCCCTGGCTGGAGTCGATATCCAGCGCATCGAGCCTCATATTGCCGTCAATGCTGCTCACCTTCAGCAGCATGCTATGCACTGTCAGGTCAGTATCCCCGGTCACTCGCAGCTGTTCACCGCGGAATTCTTCAATATTGAGATTCAGCGGCAGATGGACATCGGTCATTTCCGGCAAAACAGGCTTTGAGAACAGGTCTTTCAGCGTTTCGCCCAGCGGTTTCTCATCCGGCTGCGGGTTCTGGATCTTCGGTTCCACCACCTCTTCCTGCGCCACGTCCGCCACTTTAGGCAGCGCGATCAGCAGGCCCTGTAATGACGTAGGCTTCAGGGTCAGCGTTTTTTCCTGCCAGTTGAGGCCGGAGGTGAAATCCAGGACGGACACCGTGGTGTCATCGATTTTGATATTGATGTTATTAAGCGCCACGCGAGAAAGCGTGATCGGATAAGGTGTGGAGAGGTTCAGCGGGCCACTGTCTTCTTCCTCAACCGGCGCGGCAGGCGGCATCTTTTTACTGTCGATAGCCACGTTGATGTCTTTCAGCGACAGATCGTTGACGCACAGGCTGCTGTTCCACAGACAGTTGAGTCCCACGGCCAGATGCACTTCACCGGCATTCACCGCCACACCAGGCTGGTCGTAGCGGATATTTTTTAGCGACAGATCCCGCCAGCCACCAGTGACCTGACCAATCTCCAGCCCAGGCACCCAGCGAGTAGCTGCTTTGAAGATCACATGCAGGCCCGAGGTTGTCCCTACCAGGAACGCCACAGTGCCTAATAACAGCAGGATAAAAACCAGTACGCCGAGGCTTATCTTCTTCCATAAACTCATAATTCAGGCCCCAGACCGATGTAAAACTGTAAACCATGCTCATCTTTGTCACCGACAGGGACGGCAAAATCGAGCTTGATAGGCCCCACCGGAGACTGCCAGCGTACACCGACCCCGGCACCGGTTTTGAAATCGCTTCTGCGGATATCGCTGACCGCTTCGCCGCTATCGACAAACATCGCGCCCCACCATTTCCCGGTCACGTTATACTGATATTCCAGAGAGCCCGTCGCCAGCTTCGAGGCCCCTTTCAGCTTACCGTCACTGCCTTCAGGCGAAATAGATTTGTATTTGTAGCCGCGGATACTGCGGTCGCCCCCGGCGAAGAAACGCAGATCCGGCGGTACTTTGTCGAAGTCACCGGTTTCAATCCAGCCGAGATTACCGCGCATCACAAAACGGTGCTTGTCGTACAGTGTACGGATCCAGACGTTCTGCGCCTGGAAGACGGAGAAATCAACATCTGAACCCCAGGCAGTATTCGAATAGTCAATGGAATAGCGCTGGGAATCCCCCCAGACAGGCATCAGGCCGCCGCGCGAGCGCGTCCGGCTAATCATCACACCCGGATAGAGCAACATCGTCGTGTTGGTGACGTCACCCTGGGTAAAGTGGTCGAGGCTCCAGCGCAGGTTGATTGCACGCTGCCAGCCACTCGACAGATCCCAGTAGCGGGAGACCGCGAGCGTGGTGGAATCCTGCTCGGTGTCGTTTAAATCGGTACGCTTAAAGCCCCCCTGCACCAGGTAATACTGCTCCAACGGGTTCTTTAACAGCGGCATTTTATAGCTGAAATCAAGGACCTGCTCTGGCGCAGAAATACTGGCACTGGTGGTCAGGCTATGGCCCCAGGAGTTCATCCACGGCTTTTTCCACGAGGTTTTCAACCGCGGCCCGACGTCAGTTGAATAACCGACCCCGGTTTCGATGGTATTTTCGGTGCGCGGCGAGACCACGCCTTTTAGCGGCAGTACTTTGGTTTCACGGGCTTTATCAAATTCGGGCGCCACCACCACGGAATTAAACCATCCGGTCGCCGAAAGACGACGGTTTAGCTCTGCCAGATCTTTCGACTCGTACTCTTTGCCCTCTTTGAACGGCACCAGGTTTTGCAGGTATTCATCGCGAATTTGCGAGCCTTCAAAGGTGACATGGCCAAAGCGGTAGCGCTCTCCGCTGTTGTAATCAATATCCCAGAATGCCTGGCGGCGATCGAGTGCAATTCCGAGCTGACTTTTATTAAATTCGCTGTCGAAATAGCCTTTACGTAACGCCACACTGGTGAGCGACTTTTTGAAGCTGTCATAATCGCCTTGATTCAGCACAGTGCCAATTGCCGGACGCGTTTTCAGCAAATCCAGGTAATCTTTATCCGTACGCGCGCCACCGCGCAGAATCACTTCAGTGCCGCCAATCAGTACCGGTTCACCGGGCGTCACTTTAGCAATCAGCACCTGACGTCCTTTCGCCGGTGGTGGACGTAACTCAAAATCAATGGTTGGCTCAAAGTAGCCCAGCGCTTTTAGCCCTTCGCGGATAGCATCATCAACGCGCGCACGAAAACGCCGGTCAGGTGTGACTTCGTCACTCTGAATCGTGGACAGCTGCGCACGGACGTTTTTCTCCAGCGGTCCTGATAATCCTTCGACCTGTAAGCGAACATTCGCAGCCGCGGCGGAGCCACTTAAGCACAGTAATCCCACCCAACATAACTGACGGATATGTGGCACATTTTCTCCTGAATATCCTTTTTTCCCACCCCTGGAAAAAAATACTATGCCGTTCCTCGGCTTAACAAAAAATCAACAATAAGAGTTGAAAAACAGACGACAACCCAAATATTTCTTATGTTTAACTCTAGACGCATTCACGCTATTTATTGTGGGCAAAGACGCGTCTCGTTACAACCTTAACCCAAATGACTGATTTCGGGAGAACGGCCATGAGTTTATTTGATAGAAAGCATCTTGTTACTCAAGCAGATGCGCTACCTGGACGCAATACCCCGATGCCGGTAGCAACGTTGCATGCGGTTAATCAGCATTCGATGACCAACGTGCCCGACGGCATGGAGATAGCCCTCTTCGCCATGGGATGTTTCTGGGGCGTGGAGCGCTTATTCTGGTCACTACCAGGGGTTTACAGCACAGCAGCCGGATACACCGGTGGCTATACCCCAAACCCAACCTATCGGGAAGTTTGTTCTGGTGATACGGGCCATGCCGAAGCGGTACGCATCGTCTATGACCCGCATGTTATCAGCTACGAACAACTGCTGCAGGTGTTCTGGGAAAATCATGACCCGGCGCAGGGGATGCGTCAGGGTAATGACCAGGGCACTCAGTACCGTTCCGCGATTTATCCATTAACCCCGGAGCAAAGCACAGCCGCGCAGGCCAGCCTTGAACGCTTTCAGGCAGCAATGACAGCCGCGGGCGATGACCGCGAGATTACGACGGAAATCAGTACGGCGACCCCGTTCTACTACGCCGAAGACGATCACCAGCAGTATCTGCATAAAAACCCTTACGGATACTGTGGTATTGGCGGCATAGGCGTTTGCCTGCCACCGCAGAATTAATCAGCAACTGCCCGATAGCGCTTATCGGGCACCTCCACGCTCTTAACGTGACCTCTGGCGGCTTTACAGTACCTTACGCTATACTAGCGTCTGAATTTACCGGCTCAACTCCACGAGCAGGTTTTCAATGAATTTTCCATTGGATTTATACTTTATGGATTTCGAGTTGCAGGACAAAACGCCATAGGTGTTTTGAACAGCGCTAGCGCTGGCCCCAACGCACCTGTAGCTTGAAAGACGACGAGTACCAACTTCTCCCTTCCGAGGATCTGGCGTAACGCTGGATAAGATATGTTAAACAGTATTTTAGTCATTCTCTGCCTGATCGCCGTGAGTGCGTTTTTCTCGATATCCGAGATCTCGCTCGCCGCATCACGCAAAATAAAACTTAAGTTGCTTGCCGATGAAGGCAGCGTAAATGCACAGCGTGTTTTGAAGATGCAGGAAAACCCCGGCATGTTCTTTACCGTTGTGCAAATTGGTCTTAATGCGGTTGCTATTCTTGGCGGTATCGTCGGTGACGCAGCGTTTTCACCAGCATTTAACGGTCTGTTCTCGAAATACTTTGCCCCAGAGCTGTCCGAACAATTGAGCTTTATTCTGTCGTTCTCTCTGGTCACTGGCCTGTTCATCCTGTTCGCGGATTTAACCCCGAAACGCATCGGTATGATTGCGCCAGAAGCTGTGGCTTTGCGTATCATCAACCCGATGCGCTTCTGCCTGCTCGTGTTCCGCCCACTGGTATGGTTCTTTAATGGTCTGGCAAATAACATTTTCCGTCTGTTTAAGATCCCAATGGTGCGTAAAGACGACATCACCTCTGACGATATTTACGCTGTGGTCGAAGCGGGGGCTCTGGCGGGTGTCCTGCGTAAGCAGGAACATGAGCTGATCGAAAACGTATTTGAACTGGAATCCCGTACCGTGCCGTCTTCAATGACCTCGCGCGAAAATGTTATCTGGTTTGATCTGCACGAAGACGAACAGAGCCTGAAGAACAAGGTGGCGGAACATCCGCATTCCAAGTTTCTGGTCTGTAATGAAGATATCGACCACATCATTGGCTATGTGGATTCCAAAGACTTGCTTAATCGCGTACTGGCAAACCAAAGCATGGCGCTGAACAGCGGCGTGCAGATCCGCAATACGCTGATTGTTCCGGATACGCTGACGCTCTCAGAAGCGCTGGAGAGCTTCAAAACCGCAGGTGAAGACTTTGCCGTCATCATGAACGAGTATGCACTGGTGGTGGGGATTATTACGCTTAATGACGTAATGACGACGCTGATGGGTGACTTAGTCGGCCAGGGGCTGGAAGAACAGATCGTCGCGCGTGATGAGAATTCATGGCTGATTGACGGCGGAACGCCGATTGATGACGTGATGCGTGTGCTGGATATCGACGAGTTCCCGCAGTCCGGTAACTATGAAACCATCGGAGGTTTCATGATGTTTATGCTGCGTAAAATCCCGAAACGCACCGATTCAGTGAAGTTCTCAGGCTACAAATTTGAAGTGGTGGATATCGATAACTACAAGATCGATCAGCTGCTGGTAACACGTCTGGACAGTAAACCGAGCGTCCTGGTACCGAAACTGCCGGATGCAAAAGAAGAGACCAGGGCGTAATCCCGCCAGAAACATCAACGGCTCCCATCAGGAGCCGTTTTTTTAACTACTGCATAGCACTTTGGTTAAGCCATCTCTGTCTGCAGACGCAAAACCTGACGGTTAACTTCGGACATAACAGAAAAATGCAGTTTGTCCTTCACTTTTGGGATAAGAATCTTACCCTTATCAAACTCAAAAGCGCCTACATCCTTGATATATAACCGTCCACGAAACAGGATCTTCACGTACTTCGCCACCTGCAGCGGGTTGTATCGTTGGAAAATTTTCATTGTATCTCCTGCTGAGCGTTACGCCTTTGCGGTACCACAATCGGTCCGACAATCCTCAGGCGCAAATTTTAATGCCTTATGACTATAGACTATCTCTACGTTGTTTCCAGCGCGTATAAGTTTATTTACCTTCAGGTTACAATTATTCAGAATTATCTTTTCAACGCTTCGCTGTCTTCAGTATAAGCCTTCATTTTTCGCAGGATTTGTGCGCCCGTCCGCAAACTGGCATCGCGCTTGCGGGAAAAAGCATCATTCGCACATATGATTAAATTCCAGACCCAAGTGGTCGGATCACCTGCAAAATAAAGAAAGAAGGAAAACCCATGACCTTACAAAAACTGCTGGCCCTGTCGTGCCTGCTGCTGCCGATGATTGCCTCCGCGCATAAGTTTGAAACCAACCAGCGTGTACCGCCGGTGGGTATTGCCGATCGCGGCGAACTGATTCTCGATAATGATAAGTTTAGCTACAAAAACTGGAATAGCGCGCAACTGCCAGGGAAAGTCCGCATTGTGCAACACATCGCCGGACGTACCTCCGCCAAAGAGAAAAATGCGACACTGATTGAAGCCATCAAAGCGGCAAATCTGCCGCATGATAAATACCAGACCACCACCATCGTCAACACGGATGACGCCATTCCTGGCACCGGCATGTTTGTGCGCAGCAGTTTAGAGAGCAATAAGAAACTCTACCCATGGTCACAATTTATTGTCGACAGTGACGGCATCGCGCGCAAAACCTGGCAACTGGATGAAGAGAGTTCAGCCATCGCTGTACTCGACAAGGACGGTCGCGTTCAGTGGGCCAAAGACGGGGCGTTAACACAGGAAGAGGTGCAGCAGGTTATCGCCCTGCTGCACACATTGATCAGTAAATAGAGACGCGGAAGCCGGGGTTAAGAAACGATTCACGCGGGGTGTAATCCAGAGGTTTTCCCTGCCAGTCGTGAACGTGAGCCCCGGCAGCGGCGGCAACCGCGTGGCCTGCTGCGGTGTCCCACACGTTGGTGGGTCCAAAACGCGGATACAGTTGCGCCTGCCCTTCGGCAACCAGACAAAACTTCAGCGACGAGCCAATCGACGTGGTCTGATGTTCGCCCAACTGTTGCAGATACTCTTTTAGCTCATTGTCCGCGTGTGAACGGCTAATCACCACCAGCGGTGGACGAGCATCACGAACCTGGATTTGCTTGCGAACACCGCACTCTTCTTTCCACGCTTTGCCATGTTCCGCGCTGTACATCACTTTCATCACTGGGGCATACACCACGCCCAGCACCGGCTTTCCCTTCTCGATAAGCGCAATGTTAACGGTAAATTCACCGTTACGCTTAATGAACTCTTTGGTCCCATCCAGCGGATCGACCAACCAGTAGCGCTGCCAGTGTTGACGAACATCCCAGCCCGGAGGTGCCTCTTCAGACAGAACCGGAATATCCGGCGTGAGTGCCAGTAATCCTTCGAGGATCACCGCGTGCGCGGCAATATCCGCCGCAGTGACCGGAGAATCATCCTGCTTGCTGGTAATCTCCATCGGTTTGAGTCCATCGTAGACCTGCATAATGGCATCGCCCGCATTCCGTGCAAGCTGGCATACATGTTCTAGCATTCTCCACCTCGTTTCTGTCAGTGGTGTTAACTCGTTGTTTTACTTATACCCGATCGTCAAGGGATCCGCCAACTGTGATAGCGTCTGCGGTTTTAAACGCTATATTCATGTCATGATTCACAGTTCTGTAAGCAAGAAGATTTATATACATTTTCTTTTGTGGCTTAGATCTTAAAAGGATGCCCCTGATGATTAAGTTTAGTGCAACGCTTCTCGCCACGCTGATTGCAGCCAGCGTGAATGCCGCGACCGTCGATCTGCGCATAATGGAAACCACTGATTTGCATAGCAATATGATGGATTTCGATTATTACAAAGATACGGCGACTGAAAAATTCGGCCTGGTGAGGACGGCGAGTCTGATTAATGCAGCACGCAACGAAGTCAAAAACAGCGTGCTGGTCGATAACGGCGATCTGATTCAGGGCAGCCCGCTTGGGGATTACATGGCGGCCAAAGGGCTGAAAGCGGGTGAAACACATCCGGTATATAAAGCGCTCAACACGCTGGACTACGCAGTCGGCAACCTTGGTAATCATGAATTTAACTACGGCCTCGACTATCTGCATAAGGCACTCGCTGGCGCGAAATTCCCCTACGTAAACGCCAATATCATCGACGTTAAGACCCAAAAGCCGCTGTTTACCCCTTATCTGATTAAAGACACCGACGTCGTCGACAAAGAGGGGAATAAGCAGACGCTGAAAATTGGCTACATCGGCTTTGTGCCGCCGCAAATCATGACCTGGGATAAAGCCAACCTCAGCGGTAAAGTGACCGTGAACGACATCACCGAAACCGCACGTAAATATATTCCGGAGATGCGGGAAAAAGGGGCGGATGTAGTAGTAGTGATTGCTCACTCCGGCCTTTCTGCCGACCCGTATCAGACCATGGCGGAAAACTCCGTTTATTACCTCAGCGAAGTCCCGGGCGTGGACGCCATTATGTTTGGCCATGCTCATGCCGTCTTCCCGGGGAAAGATTTTGCCAACATCAAAGGGGCAGATATCGCGAAAGGCACGCTCAATGGCATACCTGCAGTCATGCCGGGCATGTGGGGCGATCATCTGGGCGTGGTCGACCTGGTGCTGAATAACGACAGCGGTAAATGGCAGGTCACCCAGGCGAAAGCCGAGGCACGCCCGATTTACGACGCCGCAGCGAAAAAATCCCTGGCCGCTGAAGACACGAAAATCGTTAAGATCCTGAAGGACGATCACGACGCCACGCGCGAGTTCGTCAGCAAACCCATCGGTAAATCCGCCGACAACATGTACAGCTATCTGGCACTGGTGCAGGACGATCCCACCGTGCAGGTCGTGAACAACGCGCAGAAAGCGTATGTGGAGCACTTTATCCAGGGTGACCCGGACCTGGCAAAACTGCCGGTGCTCTCCGCCGCCGCGCCATTTAAGGTCGGCGGGCGTAAGAACGATCCGGCAAGTTTTGTGGAAGTCGAAAAAGGCCAGCTGACCTTCCGTAATGCCGCTGATTTGTATCTCTATCCCAACACCCTGGTGGTGGTAAAAGCCAGCGGTAAAGAGGTTAAAGAGTGGCTGGAATGTTCTGCCGGCCAGTTTAATCAGATAGATATTCACAGCAGCAAGCCGCAGTCGCTGATTAACTGGGATGGGTTCCGTACCTATAACTTTGACGTCATTGACGGCGTGGATTACCAGATTGATGTTTCGCAGCCCGCCCGCTATGACGGCGAATGCCAGACGATAAACCCGCAAGCGGAACGTATTAAAAACCTGACCTTTAACGGAAAACCGATCGACCCGAATGCCACTTTCCTGGTCGCAACCAATAACTATCGCGCCTACGGCGGCAAGTTCGCCGGTACCGGCGACAGCCATATCGCCTTTGCGTCGCCGGATGAAAACCGCGCGGTGCTGGCGGCATGGATAAGCGTTCAAACGAAGAGCGCCGGTGAAATTCACCCGGCGGCTGATAACAACTGGCGTCTGGCACCGATTCACAGCGATAAGAAACTGGATATTCGATTTGAAACGTCACCGTCCGATAAGGCCGCGGCGTTTATCAAAGACAAAGGACAGTATCCGCTGAAGAAAGTCGCCACCGACGATATCGGCTTTGCGATTTATCAGTTGGATTTGAGTAAGTAACGTTAATGCCGGATGACGCAGTCCACAGCGCCATCCGGCAATACTTTACGCCGCCCGTTCGTCCCGTTGCGCCAGCACCTGCGGCAAATTCATTTCAATCCAGTCTGCCAGCGCAGCAACTTTATCGCTCACCTGCTCGCCCAACGGAGTCAGACTATACTCCACATGCGGCGGTACGACCGGATACGACACCCGGTTGATAAACCCATCCTGCTCCAGCGCCTGCAGTGACTGCGCCAGCATCTTTTCGCTGACGCCGCCCATTTTGCGACGTAAATCGCTGAACCGGTGCGTACCGTCACGTAGCGCCACCAGAATCAATACGCCCCAGCGACTGGTGACGTGTTTTAACACCTCGCGGGAGGGACACTGCTCGGCAAACAAATTGCCGTCGCGCAATTGTTGAGAAAGGGTCTGCGTGATCATCTTCATACTTACCTTTTTGTACGTACTTACTAAAAGTAAGTTTAGGTGCTAGTTTTACTAAACACAAGACAAATACCAAGGAGTTTCCCATGATTGCGATTACTGGTGCCACTGGCCAACTGGGCCAACACGTTATTGAAAGCCTGTTGAAAACCGTACCTGCCAGCCAGATAGTGGCGATTGTACGTAACCCAGCCAAAGCGACTGCGCTCAGCCAGCAGGGTATTACAGTCCGTCAGGCGGATTACACCGACGAAGCCGCCTTTACGACCGCTTTGCAGGGTATCGATAAGCTGCTGCTGATCTCGTCGAGCGAAGTCGGGCAACGTACTCCGCAGCATCGCAACGTAATTAACGCGGCGAAAGCTGCCCACGTGAAATTTATCGCCTATACCAGCCTGCTTCACGCCAATACCTCCCCGCTGGGGCTGGCTGATGAGCATGTGGCAACCGAGAAGATGCTGGCAGACTCCGGCATTGCCTACGCGTTGTTACGTAACGGCTGGTACACCGAAAACTATCTGGCGAGTGCGCCAGCCGCACTGGAGCATGGCGTGTTTATTGGGGCAGCAGGAGAAGGCAAAATCGCCTCGGCGACCCGCGCCGACTATGCTGCTGCCGCCGCGCGCGTTATCAGCGAAGATGGTCACGCCGGTAAAATCTACGAGCTGGCAGGCGATGAGGGCTGGACGCTGAGCCAACTGGCCGCTGAGCTGGCCAAACAGAGTGGTAAAAAGGTGGTGTATCAGAACCTGAGTGAAGCCGATTTTGCCGCCGCGCTAAAAGGTTTTGGTCTGCCTGGCGGACTGGCGGACATGCTGGCCGACTCTGACGTCGGCGCCTCCAAAGGCGGACTCTTTGACGACAGCCATACGCTGAGCAAACTGATTGGTCGCCCAACCACATCATTGGCGGACAGCGTCAAAGGTATCGTGTAAGTGTTAAAAATCGGTTAATTGTGGTGGCATCCTCACGCATCCTCTCTGATAATGACAAGATGATGCGTGGGGAGAGATAACGTGCAAGGTGTACCTGAGCAGTTTTTTGATGAGAAAGACAGCGCCCGCTTTCGCCATCTGGCGCAGGTGCCGGGCGTTGAACTGTATCATGCGCACATCTCCCGTTATGCGTTTGAGCCTCACACCCATGAAGCTTTCGGCATTGGCGCGATTGAAGCCGGTGCCGAGCGTTTTCGCTATCGTGGCACGCAATACGTAGCGCCTGCCCACTCCGTTGTCACCATGAACCCCGATGAACTGCACACCGGTGAAGCCGAAACCGCCGACGGCTGGCGCTACCGGATGATCTACCTTGAGCCCGATCTTCTGGAAGAGATCACCGGGGTTCGTCACTGGTGGTTCCATGACGTTACCCGTCACGATCCGCTGCGTTCGCGTAAGATCTGTTCATTGATCCACGGTCTGTGGAACACCGAAGATCCGCTGGCGCAAAAAGGATTGCTGCTCGATCTGATCGATACGTTCCAGCCGCTTGCCTGTCATGCCCCGGTATCGCCGGAAGGGGCGCATCGTTTTGAACGCGTGCGCGAGTATCTGCATGATAATTATATGCACCCGGTCACGCTCGACGAACTGGCTCGCGTGGCATCACTCAGTCCCTGGCATTTCCAGCGCCAGTTCAAATCTCATTTTCACGTCACGCCGCATCAGATGCTGATGGCTGTCCGCCTGTGGCGGGCCAAAAGTTTTCTCACGCGCGGTATGCCCGCCGCCGACGTTGCTGCGGCAACTGGCCTGACCGACCAGTCACATCTCACTCGGGCGTTTACTCATCGCTACGGTATTACGCCCGTACGCTATCAGAAGCAGGTTTATTCGCGCTAATGCGCAATCTCATACAATACAGTGATGTTTTCCCTGCCTACACTCAGCGCTATGTTTAATGATGTGGATGTCAACAATGATTAGCGGTGTGTTGTATGCCCTGCTGGCCGGGCTGATGTGGGGATTAATTTTTGTCGGGCCGTTGATCGTACCGGAATACCCGGCGGTATTGCAGTCGATGGGGCGTTATCTGGCGTTGGGGCTGATCGCACTACCGTTGGCCTGGCTGGGTCGCGGACGTCTACGCCAGCTGGCGCGCAAGGACTGGGTAACCGCTCTGGCGTTAACCATGATGGGCAACCTGATTTATTATGTTTGTCTGGCCAGTGCCATTCAGCGTACCGGCGCCCCCGTTTCAACCATGATCATCGGCACATTACCGGTCGTGATCCCGGTCTTCGCGAACCTGCTTTATAGCCAACGTGACGGCAAATTATCGTGGTGGCGCCTGGCTCCTGCGCTGGTACTGATCGGCATGGGCCTGCTGTGTGTGAATATCTCTGAGCTGAGTCAGGGGTTGCCTGATTTTAGCGGCTGGCGATATGGTTCAGGCATCGCTCTGGCGCTGATTTCCGTGGTGTGCTGGGCCTGGTATGCGCTACGCAATGCCCACTGGCTGCGGGAAAACCCGGATAAGCACCCAATGATGTGGGCGACGGCTCAGGCACTGGTGACGCTTCCGGTTTCGCTGCTGGGGTACATCGCGGCCTGTCTGTGGCTGCGTGGGCAAACACCAGAATTCTCGCTGCCCTTTGGCCCACGACCGGACGTGTTTATCGGCCTGATGATCGCCATTGCCGTATTGTGCTCGTGGGTCGGTGCACTGTGCTGGAACGTCGCCAGTCAGAAGTTGCCGACGGTGATCCTCGGACCGCTGATTGTCTTTGAAACACTGGCAGGCCTGTTGTACACCTTTATTCTGCGTCAGGAGATGCCGCCGTTGCTGACCCTGAGCGGCATCGCACTGTTGGTTGCCGGTGTGGTGGTCGCGGTCAGAGCCAAACCGGAAAAACCGAGCGTCGTCGTGGTTTCACCATCATGATGTGCCGGTGGCGCTACGCTAACCCGGCCTGCCTTGTAGGCCGGATAAGGCGTTTACGCCGCCTTCCGGCGCGACACTTTAAACACCGCCACAGTCTGATTCAGGCGTGCGGCCTGCTCTTCGAGCGCGGCAGCTGCAGAGGCAGACTCTTCCACCAGCGAGGCGTTTTGCTGTGTCACACGATCCATTTCGGCAACGGCCTGCCCGACTTGATCAATACCCCGACTCTGCTCATCGGACGCCGACGCAATTTCGCCCATAATATCGGTAACCTGGGTGACGGCACTGACAATTTCCGCCATCGTCTCACCCGCTTCATGCACCAGTGCCGTACCGGCATTGACCCGGTTCCCTGAGTCATCAATCAGTGCCTTAATCTCTTTCGCCGCCTGAGCGCTACGCTGCGCCAGCGTGCGCACTTCACCTGCCACCACGGCAAAACCGCGCCCCTGTTCACCCGCACGCGCTGCTTCTACCGCCGCATTCAATGCCAGAATATTCGTCTGGAAAGCAATACCGTCAATAACCGTGGTAATTTGCGCAATTTTGCTGGAACTGGTGGCGATTTCATCCATCGTACGCACCACACCGTCGACCACTGCTCCGCCTTTCTGCGCCGTCTGCGAGGCATTTTTTGCCAGGCTGGTCGCCTGTCGCGCATTGTCCGCATTCTGTTTTACGGTGGCCGTGAGCTGTTCCATACTGGCAGCAGTTTCTTCCAGAGAGGCAGCCTGCTGTTCGGTACGAGAAGAGAGATCGTTACTGCCTGCGGCAATTTCACCCGCACCAGTATAGATAGTATCCGCACCGTCACGTACCACGCTAACCGTGTTCGCCAGCGCCTGCTGCATATCACGGACGTTCTGGGCCAGTAGCGCCATTTCGTTACTGCCATCGGCGGTAATATTGTGGGTCAGATCACCTGAAGCGATATGGCGAATATGCCCCATCACCTCGTGGAGTGGTTTCAGCAGGACACGCTGCATGGCAATCCAACTGACGATAATGACGGTTAACACAATCAACAGTACGGCGGATAACAACCAGATAATTTTCTGGTAATCATTTTCGTTATCCCGTACTCCCTCATTCGCCAGCGCGGCTTGCGCGGCACGCCACTCCTGATAAACCTCTTGCATGGCCGTCTGCTTTTGCTCGGCATTCTGTTTGAACATCTCTTCCAGCTTGCCTTCAGCCAGCAGCGCATTCATTTTGGCAAGGGTTGTCGAATAAATGCCGTACTGTTCTTCCAGTCGGTCTGCCAGACTTTCATCCAGACCCGGCGTTTCCGGCAGCGCGTAGTATTTATCGTAATGCTCTTTTGCGTCTGCCAACAGGCGGTTCGCCGTGATCACCAGTTCTTTTAACTGGCCCCCGTTAACTTCGCTTGCCATCGTGCCCTGCAAACGTAACATGCCCCGGTTGAGCGTGACGCGAGCCTGGTTCAGGCTAATCCATGCATCGGTAAACTCCGCCACGTTCTGGCTGGAAAGTTGAGAAACGTTAAAATTTTCCTTATCGTTTTTAAGCGCGCCAATAAAAACGCCTGCGGAAATGAGCTGCATCGCGCCCAGGGCGAGTAACACGGTGATAAGTAAGGTTATCACTTTGATTCGTTTGAACATCTGTTGCCTTTTAGTTATGCAGGTATTGTCTGAGGTCTAACTATCGGCAGCCGCGCCCGCTTATTTAACCTTCTGACGCGGCTTTTTTCGCCGCTTTACGCCTTTTCAATAAGATTCAGCATGTTAACGAGATAAGAAATTTTCGTGACAACTATCACAAATTCCCCCACCTCGAAAGGGGTATATCCTTTGCCATAAGTTGCATTTAAAATACATCTTATATTATTGAGAATGAGGTAACGGCTATGTCTTATCGCGATCAACCTTTAGGTGAACTGGCGCTCTCTATTCCTCGCGCGTCGGCACTGTTTCGTAAGTACGATATGGATTACTGCTGCGGCGGTAAGCAAACGCTGGCACGCGCTGCCGCACGTAAAGAGCTGGATGTGGAAGCTATCGAAGCGCAGCTCGCTCAGTTGGCTGAGCAGCCGCTGGAAAAAGACTGGCGCACTGTGGCACTGGCTGAAATCATTGACCATATCGTTGTGCGTTATCATGACCGCCACCGTGAACAGCTGCCGGAGCTGATCCTGCAGGCCACCAAAGTTGAACGTGTTCATGCCGACAAGCCGAGCGTACCGCGCGGTCTGGCGAAAAACCTGACCATGCTGCACGACGAACTGTCCAGCCACATGATGAAAGAAGAACAGATTCTGTTCCCGATGATTAAACAGGGAATGGGGAGTCAGGCGATGGGACCAATCAGCGTGATGGAAAGCGAACATGACGACGCCGGTGAACTGGTAGAAGTGATCAAGCACATCACCAACAACGTAACGCCGCCACCAGAAGCCTGCACCACCTGGAAAGCCATGTATAACGGCATCAACGAGATGATCGACGATCTGATGGAACACATCAGCCTGGAAAACAATGTGTTGTTCCCACGAGCCCTCGCCGGGGAATAAGAAAAGGCGCCCGAGAGCGCCTTGATTGAATACGAGAGCCGCATCGCGGCTCTTTTTTTATTAGCGTACGCCAGCCATACGTTTCTTACCGATAAACAACCAGCCCAGACCCAGAGCGATAAACCACAGCGGCGTAACGATCAGCGCCTGACGGGTATCCTCTTCCAGCGTCAGCAGCACCAGTACGAAGACGAAGAACGCCATACATACCCAGCACATCAGCTTGCCTAACGGCATCTTGTAGATTGATTTCTCATGCAGGTGTGGACGCTGTTTGCGATACACCAGATAAGAGCAAAGAATGATGGTCCAGACAAACATAAACAGGATTGCCGACACGGTGGTGATCATAGTGAACGCACCGATTACGCTCGGGTTCACATAGAGCATGACCACGCCGCCCAACAGGCAGATACAGGAGAAGGTCAAGCCTTTCGCCGGCACCGCACGTTTAGACAGCTTAGCAAACGCTTTTGGCGCAACACCTTCCTGAGCCAGACCAAACAGCATACGGCTGGTAGAGAACACGCCGCTGTTTGCGGAAGAGGCCGCTGATGTCAGCACCACAAAGTTAATCAGGCTCGCCGCCGCTGGCAGACCTACCAGCACAAACAGTTCAACGAATGGGCTCCTGGTGGGAACCACCGAGCTCCACGGCGTCACGGACATAATCACGATCAACGCGAAAACGTAGAACATGATGATACGGATTGGAATCGAGTTAATCGCGCGCGGCAGAGACTTTTCCGGATCTTTAGTTTCTGCAGCCGTCGTACCCACCAGTTCAATACCGACAAATGCGAAGACCGCTATCTGGAAGCCCGCAAAGAAGCCACTCAGACCTTTCGGGAACCAGCCACCGTCATTCCACAGATGTGTGAACGAGGCCTGAACGCCGGTTGGCGACTGGAAGTGCGTCAGTACCATCACCAGACCGACGACAATCAGGCCGACAATGGCGACGATTTTGATCATCGCAAACCAAAACTCCATCTCACCAAACATTTTCACCGTGGCGAGGTTAAGAGCCAGCAACAGAATGATCACCGCCAGCGATGCCACCCAGTCTGACAGTCCGGGGAACCAGAATTGTGCATACGCTGTAATGGCAACGACATCTGCCATCCCGGTAACCACCCAGCAGAACCAATAGGTCCAGCCGGTAAAATACCCGGCCCATGGCCCGAGCAGGTCGGAAGCGAAATCACTAAAGGATTTGTATTCGAGATTCGAGAGCAGCAATTCTCCCATTGCCCGCATCACGAAGAACAGCATAAAACCGATGATCATATAGACAAAAATGATCGACGGCCCGGCGAGGCTGATGGTTTTCCCGGACCCCATAAACAGGCCGGTACCGATAGCGCCACCAATGGCAATAAGTTGAATATGACGGTTTGTGAGATTGCGCCGTAGCGACTGTTCAGACGAAGCCTCTTCAACGGCTTCGACTTTTACCTGATCTACCATGTTTTTTCTTCCTGTACCTGTCTGTGTTGTTCAGGCTCTACGGCCTTTAGTGTGTCTATGATACGACGATCCTGTTGGCAGGACTCATCGATATTAGGTAAGAATCGGCGGGATGAATACTAAGATTTAGATATAATGTTAATTTTATGTTTAAAGTGAGTGTCATATCACTCTGATAGCGAGAATCAGTTCACAAAAATACACGCAATATCATCATTTGCAAGATAAAATATCAACATTGGCATAACAATAGATTTTTCACGCTATTTTGTTGCTCCCCCCTGCGTTGGGGGGAACAGAAGTCACTGCTTACAGGATTTCAAGCAGCTCAACTTCAAATACCAGCGTGCTGAACGGAGGAATGGACGCGCCAGCGCCACGCTCACCGTAAGCCAGTTCCTGAGGAATAGTCAGTTCCCATTTGGAACCTACCGGCATCAGGGTCAGTGCTTCAATCCAGCCAGGGATCACGCCGTTAACCGGGAATTCCGCCGGTTCACCACGCGCAACAGAGCTGTCAAACACGGTACCGTCGATCAGTTTACCGGTATAATGCACGCGCACGTGGTCGGTACGTGCCGGGATAGCACCTTCACCCTGCGTCAACACACGGAACTGCAGACCGGATTCAGTGCTGTTCACACCGTCTTTCTCACGGTTTTCTTCCAGATATTTGACGCCATCAGCCGCCATAGCCTGAAAACGCTCGCGACGTACTGCATCAGCACGTTCGTGAATTTCACGCAGCGCACGGTGCACAACATCAACAGGCACTGCCGGGTGTTTACCTTCCAGCGCATCAGCGATACCCGCTACCAGCGCTTCAGGCAACAGCCCTTCCAGACCGGATTCGCTCAGCTGCTGTCCTACCTGCAAACCAATGCCGTAGCTTGCTTGCGCTTCGATAGTGTCAAAAGTCGGGGTAGCCATCATATTTCCTTTCATCGGATGTAAAGTAGCGGGCAGCATATCAGCCATGCCGCATCCGGTAAAACTTTGTCTCTGGAACAGATGACAAATCGCGAGGAAAAAGAAACAATGCTATTGCCCGCACCAATGTCACGAAAGCGGGTACCTGAACAAGTATCATAGAGTTAGCGATCTATACTCTATGACAGAGGAACGAGACGCGGAGCAGGAGGAAAGCCATGCCCGGGCGCTTTGAATTAAAACCAACCCTGGCGAAAATCTGGCATGCACCGGACAATTTTCGCATTATGGACCCGCTACCGCCTATGCATCGCCGTGGCATTATTGCTGCTGCCATCGTGCTGGTGATAGGTTTCCTGCTTCCTTCCAGTGACACCAACGATACCCCGGTGGTCACGCGTAATGCACAGCTGGATTTGCAGTCGCAGTCCCAGCCGCCAACTGAAGCGCAGCTTCAGGCGCAGTTGATCGCACCACAAAATGATCCCGGCCAGGTGGCTCCCGTTGCACCGGAACCCATCCAGGAAGGCGATCCCGAAACACAGGCACAAAGCCAGCAATCACAGCCTCAGACGCAGCCCTTTCAGCAGAATAGTGGTATTGAGCAGCAGTGGCGTACCTACCGCGTGGATTCCGGAAAAACGCTGGCCCAGGTCTTCCGGGACCATAATCTTCCACCGACCGATGTGTACGCAATGGCACAGGTAGAAGGCGCAGGAAAACCGCTGAGCAACCTGAAAGACGGTCAGATGATCCAAATCAGGCAGAATGCTAACGGGGTGGTGACCGGGTTAACCATTGATAGTGGAAATGGTCAGCAGGTATTGTTTACCCGCCAGCCCAACGGCAGCTTTATTCGCGCACGCTAAGACCGTCTCAGTCAGCAGGCCTGATGTGCGTAGCGCCATCAGGCATCAAGGTGAAGCACTAACGCTTCACCTTATTCACCCACCAAATCCCCGAACAGACCAGCACCAGCGCCACCGCATATTTCCATTCTAGAATGTTCTCACCGAGAAAAATTGACGACAGCACCGCCCCTGAAACCGGGATCAGGAAGTTAAACGGCGCGATCATTCCCACGCGGTTGTACTTGAGCAAAATGCTCCACAAAGCGAAGGCCACCGATGAAAGCAACGTCAGGTAACCCAGAATAGCCACTGAAGCAGAGCCGTGTACGGTCAGTGTCCCGCCAAAAGCATAACCGCCGATAACTAACGCCAGACCACCCATCCCCAGTTGGTAACCTGTCATGACCGTTGGGTCTACCGTCTGAGAAATGCGTTTACCGTATAGCGTGGCCGCAGAGAGAATAAAGGCCGCCATCACGACTGAACCGTCCCCTAACAGGTTGAAACTAAAATCCATTCCACTGTTGAAGTTCACCACCATCACGCCGGTAAAGCCCAGAATACAGCCCAGAGTTTTGTTGTAGCTCAGCTTGTCATTTTGATAGATAAAGTGGGCCAGCAGCACGCTAAAGAACGTACCGGTGGCATTCATGATTGAGCCCTTCACGCCCGTCGTGAACGCCAGACCAATATAAAAGAAAATGTATTGCAGCGAGGTTTGCGTCAACCCAAGTAGCGTAAGCTGGCCAAACTGACGCGGGCTTAACCTGCCAATCGGTTTACGTTGCACCGTCGCCAGCAGCAACAGCAATAATCCCGCAAACAGGAAACGGTATCCGGCAAAGACAATTTTTGACGGAATGTCATCCGTGGCAATCTGGAAAATCTCGTATCCGCTTTTTATCGCCGGATAAGCGCTTCCCCACAACAGGCAACAGAAAGCTGCGCCCAGGTAGACAACATTTTTACGCGCGAACAGAGGTTGGTGCGTTGGTTCCATTCCATCACCACTTTGAAATAATGTTTTATTTTTATGATTATCCCGAAAAGGACAAAGAATAGCCAGAGCGAAAAACAGGAGGGTAGAAAAGCAAAACGCCGACACAAGGCCGGCGCTTTTTACGAAATTGTCAGAATAAAAACTTATTCTGCAACTACGTTTACAGTCAGCTTAGCAAACACTTCGCTGTGAACCTGGAAGCTCACTTCGTGCTCACCAGTGGTACGCAGAACGCCGTTCGGCAGACGAACTTCGCTCTTAGCAACGTCAACGCCAGCTGCAGTTACAGCGTCAGCGATGTCGCGAGTACCGATGGAACCGAACAGTTTACCTTCGTCGCCTGCTTTAGACGCGATGGTAACGGTTTCCAGTGCATTGATTTTCTCAGCACGAGCTTCAGCAGCGGCCAGAACGTCAGCCAGTTTGGCTTCCAGTTCAGCGCGACGCGCTTCGAAAAATTCAACGTTTTTCTTGGTAGCAGGAACAGCTTTACCCTGTGGTACCAGGAAGTTACGAGCATAGCCCGCTTTAACGTTAACCTGATCACCCAGGCTACCCAGGTTTGCTACTTTATCAAGCAGAATAACTTGCATTACCTTATCCTCTCAAAGTCGTATTAATGGACCGTGACCGATTACTGATGACGATCAGTGTACGGCAGCAGGGACAGGTAGCGAGCGCGTTTGATAGCGCGAGCCAGCTGACGCTGGTATTTTGCACGGGTACCGGTGATACGGCTTGGGACAATCTTACCGCTTTCGGTGATGTAGTTTTTCAGCGTAGCGATATCTTTATAGTCGATCTCTTGAACGCCTTCCGCGGTGAAACGGCAGAACTTGCGACGACGGAAATAACGTGCCATATGGCTAGTCTCCAGAATCTATCAATTCAATCTGCTCGGCATGCAGAACCATTTTGCTCAGGCCGTTCTTTGCCTTATGGCAAGAGATGAACCCCTGAACGGTCACTGCGCTACCGACCGTTATACTGTGAGTAATGGCCTGGTTTTCGTGTCCGCTAATAATAACGGGCATTTGGCACCACGCCTGCCGGTGAAACCCGGCTTCCTCCTGCACAGAACGATGCTCAAGCACGAACTGGCAATGAGGAATTCCTGATGGACTGACCTTTCGAAGGGGAGCCCTGCACACGGTGCCGGACAGCGCCAGACGGTTGGTCATCAGAAATTACTCTTCAGAATCCCCAGCTTCAGCATCATCTGCGGTTTCGTTAGCGAAATCATCGCGACGTTCACGACGCTCGTCTTTCGCTTTAACCATCGGAGATGCTTCGGTAACAGCGTGTTTAGTACGCATAACCATGCTGCGGATAACGGCATCGTTGAAGCGGAAGGTAGTTTCCAGCTCATCGATCACTTCCTGCGGCGCTTCAACGTTCATCAGAACGTAGTGAGCTTTGTGCAGTTTGTTGATCGGGTAAGCCAGCTGACGGCGGCCCCAGTCTTCCAGACGGTGGATCGTGCCTTCTGCACCAGTGATGGCAGCAGTGTAGCGTTCGATCATACCCGGAACCTGTTCGCTCTGGTCAGGATGGACCATAAAAACGATTTCGTAATGACGCATCGAATTGCTCCTTACGGATTATTCAGCCTCCTGTCTGGGTCAGCCGAGGCCCATGGAGGCAAGGAACGTGTTAAAGGTCGGCTGAAAAATGACGCGTCATAATACTGAGGTCAGCCGCTAAACTCAAGGTGATTGTACGATTATTTACCATGTCGCCATTAATACATATCCAGCAGCATTTTGACGCTGATACAAATGGAGACAACGACAATCATCGGCCGGATAACTTTCTTCCCGCGCGTCAGTACAACCGTCGCGCCAAGACGTGCGCCGAGGGACTGCCCGGCAAACATCACCAGCCCCAGCGACCAGATCATTTTACCGCCGAAAATGAAAAACAAAATCGAAGCGATATTTGACGCCAGGTTAATAAAGTTAGAGTGAATTTGCGCCTTATCGATGCTGTATCCCCACAACAAGATATAGCTGAGCGTATAAAAGGAGCCGGCCCCAGCCCCGAGAAATCCATCATAAAAACCAATGCAACCACCACCGATCAACGAAAAGAGAAACAGGGAGACCTTCTGCTTTCTCTTCGGTTCGCTAAGATTAGGCGCAAAAATAAAGTAGATAGCAACGGCAATAATCAGTACTGGCAGCAGTTTTTTCAGCAGTTCTGGTTCAATGAACTGAATAAGCGTCGTACCTAATGCCGAACCAATAAAAGCAGATAAGAACACATACTTATGTTCCTGTACGTTGATGTGTCCCCGGCGTAAAAAGTAAATCCCAGAGGTAAGCGAACTGCCCAACGCCTGAATCTTATTGGTTGCTAGCGCGTTAGCCGGGGGTAAACCGGAAATCAGTAATGCGCCAATAGAGAGAAACCCGCCGCCACCTGACACCACGTTAATAAAGCCAGCCACCAGCGCGACCATAAACATAATCACAAAGTAGCTGAAATCCATGAATGAAGTATCCATAAGTTTTTGCCTTATAATCATAAAGTTATGTTTATTATAAGGCCCACTATAAACGGCGTACTCCTCTGGTTAAATTGACAATTTGGTAAGAGTTTATGCCTGGTAAACAGGTATTTTTTATCGCAGTGGTAGATATCAACTGACTGTTAATTAAAGGAAAGATGGCAATGCGGTAATTTTTTGAACAACTGCATCAGAAATGGTCGCTATCGACTATGTTGGTTGCGGTTAAAATTACATCAGAAGCTAACGACTCACAGGAGACAAACAACCAAAGACCGCAGTCGAGGAGGTACATATGCGAGCCCGTGTTTTGACCCTTCTGGCTGTGCTTTTGCTTAGCGCAAATGCAATGGCAGCCATCAAAATTGACAATCATCAGGCCAGAAATATGGATGATGTACAGAGCTTAGGCGTAATTTACATAAATCATAACTTCGCCACTGAAAGTGAAGCCACTCAGGCTCTGAACGAAGAGACAGATGCGCAAGGCGCAACTTACTACCACGAGATCCTCATCAGAGAACCCGGTAGTAACGGCAACATACACGCCAGCGCAGACATTTATCGCTAGCACCCGGAAATAACCAAGAAGAACATTGCCACAGTTTAACTTGCCCCCTTCATTGGGGGCTTTTTTTGCATGAAGGCGTTACCCCGAGCGGATCGATCGGTTACACACACCCAGAAGTGTACGTAGCCCGGGGCAACCGTTTCACGTCTGCCCGTAATAAGCATCGGGTCCATGCTTACGCATAAAATGCTTTTTCATCAGATAACCATCAATGGGGTTTAGCGCCGGGTTGATGCCGCGCGCAATCCACGCCATTTTCGCCACTTCTTCCATCACCACCGCATTATGCACCGCATCGTGGGCATCTTTCCCCCAGGCAAACGGTCCGTGCTGATACACCACAATTCCCGGCGTATGCAGCGGCTCGGCGTCGCCCAGCGTTTCGATAATCACTTTGCCGGTGTTCAGTTCGTACTCGCCCTGCACTTCTGCTTCGTTTAACGCCCTGGTACAGGGAATATCGCCAAAGAAGTAGTCCGCATGCGTGGTGCCTAGCGCCGGGATCGCGAGCCCCGCCTGCGCCCATGCGGTGGCATGGGTGGAGTGGGTATGGACAATGCCACCAAGCGACGGGTAACGGCGATAGAGTTCAAGATGCGTCGCGGTGTCTGATGACGGGCGATACTGCCCGTCCACCACCTTGCCAGACATATCGACCACCACCATATCGTCCGCTTTCATGGTTTCATAAGCGACGCCGCTGGGCTTGATCACCACCCGCTCGCTTTCACGGTCGATGGCACTGACATTGCCCCAGGTAAAGGTCACCAGCCCGTAACGCGGCAGATCCATGTTGGCTTCAAACACCTGCTGTTTCAGCTTTTGCATTATGCCGCCTCCACCAGACCTGCGTTGGCCATACGCGCTTTCACCCAATCACGCGCTTTCGCCACTTCCGCCGCCGGGTTTTCCGCCGTTTCGCTCCACATCTCAATCAGATAGGGCCCGCAATAGCCACTCTGTTTGAGCGTTTCGAAGCAACGTTCGAAATCCACCACGCCTTCGCCAAACGGGACGTTTTTGAAGACGCCCGGTTTAGTGTCTTTGACGTGAACCGCGACGATATGCCCCATTCCAGCCTGCAATTCCATCTGCACGTCGTTGTCCCACGCTGACAGATTGCCGATATCCGGGTAGAGCTGGAACCACGGGTTGTTGAGATAGTGGGCATAGCCCAGCGCCTTGCTGATGGAGTTCATCAACGGATAATCCATGATCTCCATCGCCAGCGTCACCTGCGCACGGCTTGCCATCTCGACGCTCTCTTTCAGCCCGTCCCGGAAACGGCGACGCGTTTCGTTGTTCGCTTCCTGATAGTAAACGTCATAGCCCGCCAACTGGATCACGCGAATGCCCACGTCCTGCGCGAACTGGATGGCTTTACGCATAATCTCCAGCCCCTGCGACCGCACGGCGTCGTCTTCACTACCCAGCGGGAAGCGACGATGCGCAGAGAGACACATAGAAGGCACACGCACGCCGGTTTCGACAATCGCATTCACCAACGCCAGACGTTGCTCCCGGCTCCAGTCCAGACGCGACAGGCGATCGTCGGTTTCATCCACCGACATCTCGACAAAATCGAACCCTAGCGTTTTCGCCAGTTGCAGCCTTTCCCGCCAGCACTCCCCGGCGGGGAGCGCTTTTTCATAGATGCCAAGTGGGATCTGTTTGGATAACATATCCGCTCCTTATCCCCACAGTTGGGCAATGGAACGTTTGAACTGACGCGCAGCCTCCACAGGAGAGGCGGCGTCTCGGATACTGCGACCGGCAATAAAGACATGAATCGGAATCCCCTGGAACAGCGGTAGGTCTTCCAGCGCCAGCCCCCCGGTAACAGTGACTTTGAAGCCCATATCGGACAGACGTTTGATCGCCGTAATGTCCGCTTCACCCCACGCCACGCCTGCGGCCTGTGCGTCACGACTGCGGTGATAAACCACCTGCCCAATGCCCGCTTCGCGCCACTCTTGTGCTTGTTCCCACGTCCAATAGCCAGTCAGTTCAATCTGTACGTCGCCGTTAAACTCGTGCGCTACGTCCAGCGCACCTTTAGCGGTGTTGATATCTGCACAGCAAATCACAGTGACCCAGTCAGCGTTGGCTTCGAAGCACATACGAGAGAGGATTTTGCCCGCATCGGCGATTTTGGCGTCTGCCAGCACAATTTTATGCGGGTAGAGTGCTTTCAGATCGCGAACGGCACGTACGCCTTCTGCAACACAAAGGATGGTGCCGACCTCGATGATATCCACCTCTTCGGCAATCAGCCGTGTCGTTTCATACGCAGAAGCCATTGATTGGTTATCCAGCGCAACCTGCAACATAGGTAATGGCATTTTAGTGTTCCTTTAAACAGCCGCCGCAGTGGCGTTATCAATTAAATCCAGCACTTCCTGCGCGGTGCGGCAGGCGCGTAAAAGGTCAAAATTGGCTTCATCATCAAACAGGTTAACAATCTGCATGATGCCGACTTCCTGATGCGTATTAGCGTCAATCGCCGCCATTGTGATCAGGATATCGACCGGGTCATTATCTTCATGGTTGAACACTAACGGTGTTTTCAGCGTGACCAACGCAAAACCGGTTTTTTTAACACCCTCTTCAGGGCGGCCATGCGGCATAGCCAGCCCAGGGGCAATCACAAAATAAGGACCGTGCTGTGCAACCCCATCGAGAATGGCCTGGTAGTAACACGGCTCAACCACATCTGCCGCCACCAGCAGATCGACGCCGATTTTCACCGCCTCCTGCCAGGTCTCCGCTTCAGCCTGCACGCGGATGGATTTATTTTCTGCCAGCGAATCACGTAGTTTCATAGCGAGCCCTTATTTCACGTCCTGTGGAAAGTGTTCTTTAATCACTTCCAGCAGTTTTGGACCAAAATCAGCGGGAGACAGCATGTTGCGCACCCCCACTACATACTTATTGCCAGAAACGGTAATTTCGCCGGCGATATGGGTAGAGGCGATGATGATGTCCGCGCCGCTCAGTTCACTTTTGTACTCACCCACTGCGCAGCTATTCACCGTGTGGTCAATATTTGACTGAGTTAAAAACTGATCCACCTTCATTTTCATGATCATGGAACTGCCCTGTCCGTTGCCACATACAGCCAGAATACGTACGGTCATAATCGGAACTCCTTATTAAGCAGAGTGTTCTGCCAGTTGTTTTTCTGCGTCTTCCTCAGCGCGCAATGAGCGTCCTGCGAAGAACATATAAGCCAGTGCAATCACAATAATGACGGCCATAAAGGCGATGCCGATGGAGAAGAAGCCCTGCATCATCGGCGGTGCCAGAATCGACCAGTCCGCCATCCCCATCCAGGCGCTCATACCGGTGAGTTTCACCGCCCAAACGCAGCCAAATATTTCGATCATGCCCATCACCAGACAAATCTTGAGCGCCGCTCGCCAGCCGCCAAAATGGTTAGCAAATACGCCGATAGTGGCGTTAGAGAAGAACATTGGAATAAAGCCGGGGATAATCAGAATGGAAGAGCCGAGGCCTACCAGAATGCCAACAGCAATCAGTTGGCCGATGGTGCCCCACATAAAACCCCAGACCACAGCGTTTGGGGCAAAGCTGTATATCGCCGCACAGTCAATCGCCAGTACCGCCCCTGGAATCAAACGTTGAGAAATACCGTTGAACGCTTCTGAAAGTTCAGCAACGAACATACGTACACCCTGGGTGATGATAAAAATGGCAACAGCGAACGAGAAACCGGTTTGCAGAATGTAGACCGTCCAGTGCACTTTACCCGCCATCGCCTGCACGGTGTCGATGCCAAAGGAGAGCAGGATGGCGCCAAAGAAGATAGTCATGACAATCGCCGTGGAAACGATATTGTCGTGGAAAATATTCAGCCAGCCCGGCAGTTTGAGATCCTCAACGCTCTCCTCTTTCTTACCCAGATAAGGCGCAATTTTATAAGCAATCCACGAGGCAAACTGCTGCTGGTGACCAATGGAGAAACCGCAACCGTCCGTCACTTCCTGAGTCGGTCTGTACATCATATTGGAGGTAATGCCCCAATAAAGTGAAACCAGAATCGCGGTGCAGATAATGGTCGTCCACATGGAGTAGCCGAAAATAAACAGCGTGACGGCAATCAATCCCGCCTGCTGGAACATGATGTGGCCGGTCAGCATGATGGTGCGAATACCGGTAATCCGTCGCAGCAGCACGTAACAGATGTTCAGCGCGAGTGCTAACAGCACCGCATACCCCACCCAGCTATAGGCATCCCCCATGCGTTCGATGGTCGCCATCATCGAGGCATAGGTATCGGAAATGGCTCCGTTGATACCGTAGACCTCGGACATCTTCGCCACAACCGGCTTAAAGGTGCTGGTCAGGATGCCAGACCCTGCCTGTAACAGCATAAAGCCGATGATCGTTTTGATCGTGCCTTTGATAATGACGCTGACGCTTTTACGCAACAGGATGTAGCCGAGACAGGTCACAATCCCCAGCAGCAGTGGGGCGTTAGTCATAACCTGATTAAAAAAGACGGTAAAGATGTTGTAGAGGATCTCCATAACGATCTCCAGTAGACGAAGTTGCTGAACATTCATTACAGATGCCCAGGATGTTGTGCCTTCACTCTAGTTTTCAAAAGTAATCACAACAAGATTGAATTTGATTAAATGTGATGCAGTACGCAAATAATTCTCTCACTGTAAGAATGGTCTTGTTCGTTATTCAGCAATAAAAAAATAATTCTCTATAAAACAAATAAATACGATTAAATCCTGATGCAAAAATTACTTATAACCCTGTTAATCCTGCCCATCCCTTGCGGTGACATAAAAAATCAGCACATTGCCTTCTTGATAAAATGATGTCAGTATCAATCAAATTAAATCACATTATGATTCAATATGAATAAACATGAGGGTAAATGCGATGAGTAAAGTAAAAAGTATCACGCGTGAATCATGGATCCTGAGCACGTTCCCGGAGTGGGGTAGCTGGCTAAACGAAGAGATCGAACAGGAACAGGTTGCGCCAGGCACCTTTGCTATGTGGTGGCTGGGCTGTACCGGAATTTGGCTGAAATCAGAAGGCGGGACGAACGTCTGTGTCGATTTCTGGTGCGGAACAGGCAAGCAGAGTCACGGTAATCCACTGATGAAAGCGGGCCATCAGATGCAGCGCATGGCAGGTGTGAAGAAACTCCAACCAAACCTGCGCACCACGCCGTTCGTTCTCGATCCTTTCGCCATTCGTCATATCGACGCGGTACTGGCCACTCACGATCATAACGATCACATTGATGTGAACGTCGCAGCAGCCGTCATGCAAAACTGCGCTGACGATGTCCCGTTTATCGGGCCGAAAACCTGTGTGGATTTATGGATTGGCTGGGGCGTGCCGAAAGAGCGTTGCATCGTGGTCAAACCGGGCGATGTGGTGAAAGTGAAAGACATTGAAATTCATGCACTTGACGCGTTTGACCGTACGGCTCTGATCACCCTTCCAGCCGATCAAAAAGCAGCGGGCGTACTGCCGGACGGCATGGACGAACGCGCAGTAAACTACCTGTTCAAAACGCCGGGAGGTACGTTGTACCACAGCGGTGACTCCCACTACTCCAACTACTACGCGAAACACGGCAACGAACATCAGATCGACGTGGCGCTCGGCTCCTACGGTGAGAACCCGCGTGGTATTACGGACAAGATGACCAGTTCCGACATTCTGCGTATGGCGGAAGCACTGAACACCAAAGTGGTGATCCCTTTCCATCATGATATCTGGTCAAACTTCCAGGCCGATCCGCAGGAGATCCGTATTCTGTGGGAGATGAAAAAAGATCGTCTGAAATATGGCTTTAAGCCGTTTATCTGGCAGGTTGGCGGCAAATTCACCTGGCCACTGGATAAAGATAATTTCGAGTACCACTATCCCCGTGGATTTGACGATTGCTTCACGATCGAGCCGGATTTACCGTTTAAATCCTTCCTGTAAGTTAAAAAACGCCGGGGAAACCCGGCGTAAAAAAATAATGGCAAAAAGATGAATATATTAGAACGGACACTTCCCAGTCGCAGGCATTATGGGCTGGCTACATTTATTGGTTTAATTGCCGGGATTGTTTCCGCATTTGTAAAATGGGGAGCCGAAGTCCCTCTTCCTCCACGTAGCCCAACAGACCTATTTACAAGCGCTTGCGGACCAGAATCATTAATGAGAGCTGCAGGACAAATCGACTGCTCTCGAAATTTTCTCAATCCACCCTATATTTTTCTTCGCGACTGGCTGGGTGTAGCGGACCCTAATTCTGCGGTTTATATTTTTGCCGGACATGTATTCAATTGGGTTGGTGTAACGCACATCATCTTTTCAGTTGTGTTCGCCGTAGGATACTGTGTTGTGGCCGAAATATTCCCAAAAATCAAGCTATGGCAGGGGTTACTGGCCGGTGCGTTAGCCCAACTTTTTGTCCACATGATTTCATTCCCTATCATGGGGTTAACACCCTCTCTCTTCACCCTACCCTGGTATGAACACGTATCAGAAATATTTGGTCATTTAGTGTGGTTCTGGTCTATTGAGATTATTCGCCGGGATTTACGTAATAGAATAACGCGGGAACCAGACCCTGAAGTTTCATCAGGCATACTACGATAATACGTCCCCTTAACCAGTTCCCTCTCCCTGTAACTAAGGGTGCAGTATTAGTTTCATGACGCCGGGAATCTTCAGCAACAGGCGAACGATTCCTGACGTTGTGATACCAGAAAGAGCGATGGACGGCGGGTGCTACCACTCACTCAAGTCAGCATTTGCCGTAGAGTTCAGCACATTGAAGATGCTTTTCAGCTTTTACTTTAGTATTTTCAGGCTATTTCAAATATCCTCTTTTAAAATCAATTTGTATCGGAATAGCTCATGACTGAAGCACAAAGACATCAAATATTGCTGGATATGCTGGCGCAATTGGGCTTTGTTACCGTTGAGAACGTGATTGAGCGCCTGGGAATTTCACCGGCCACAGCACGCAGGGATATCAACAAACTCGACGAAAGCGGCAAACTCAAGAAAGTCCGTAACGGTGCAGAAGCCATTACCCAGCAGCGCCCACGCTGGACACCGATGAATCTGCACCAGGCACAGAATCACGATGAAAAAGTTCGCATTGCCAAAGCGGCATCCCAGTTAGTGAATGCAGGTGAAAGCGTGGTGATCAACTGCGGCTCAACCGCATTCCTGCTCGGACGTGAAATGTGCGGCAAACCCGTGCAGATCATCACGAATTATCTGCCGCTGGCAAACTATCTGATCGACCAGGAGCATGAAAGCGTGATCATCATGGGAGGGCAATACAACAAGAGCCAATCCATCACACTTAGCCCACAGGGCAGCGAGAATAGCCTGTATGCCGGACACTGGATGTTTACGAGTGGTAAAGGTCTGACCGTTGATGGACTGTATAAAACCGATATGCTGACGGCAATGGCAGAGCAAAAGATGCTTAACGTGGTCGGCAAACTGGTCGTGCTGGTCGATAGCAGTAAAGTTGGAGAACGCGCGGGAATGTTGTTCAGCCGTGCCGATCAAATCGATATGCTGATTACCGGCAAAAATGCTAACCCTGAGATCCTGGAACAACTTGAAGCTCAGGGCGTGAACATTTTGCGGGTTTAAAGGTGCTGGCGGAAAAACGATACTGTCGCAGCGAGCGCTTCTGGCGTGATGCGGTGTCGGACACCCGCTTCCCACAGGCAGGTTAGATTGTTATCCAGACCTGCCTGAATTAACGCCTGCTGCAAACGGAAAGTTTCCACAGCCGGAACCACATCGTCATCCTGACCATGCCACAACAGCAATGGTCTGTCGGCCATACGTTGCAACTGATGTGTAACATCCCACTCGGCCAGTGGGGCGATAATCTTATCAAATTCCGCCTGCTGTTCTGGCGTCTGAACCGCTACAGGAGGAAAAAGCGTTTGTGCAAGCCGGGTAAAATAACCCGACCCCATCAGGCTAGCTGCACATTTTACGTCAGGATGGCGTGCCATAATGCCCAGAGCCGTCATTGCCCCCATTGAGGCCCCCCCAACGGCAAGACGTTCATCTGATAGCCAATTTTCCGCCACCAGCGCCGCACGTAACGTCGTAAACTCCTGCATATTTTGCTGCAAAATCTGCCAGAAGCGATACATTCTCCCCTGTACATCGCTAGTGAAGCGGGCACCATGATCGGGCGCATCTGGCATCACGACCCGGAATCCGGCCTGTGCCAGAGCAACGGCAAAATAGCTGTAGACCAGACCGGAGGAGGTAAACCCGTGATAGAAGATAATACAAGGAAGTGGACACTCGCGTTTACCCGCAGGAACTGCGTGCAGGACAGGGATACCAGCCAGCTGGCGTGTTTCAATTTCTATCATTTGTCGCCTCTTTTTTTCTGGTATGCCATGGAGAAATACTTAACGCAAGTGAATGTGTTCAGCAATGATTCATAATGTTGAGAACTGGGTTACGCTTTCGCAACATTTTCATTCGAAAATCGCGTGAGAGATAACAATTCGGGAACATTCCCCTAAAGGGAATTTAATAAGGCACTACACTATGGCTATCAGGAAACGAGATAGAGTTATGCGTCGGTTTGCCTCTTTGTTGCTGGTGACGTTTTTAAGCGCCTGTAGCGTGTTACAGGGTACACCACAACCTGCACCGCCCGTAGCCGACCACCCGCAAGAGATCCGCCGCGACCAGAGCAACGGGTTGCAGCGAATAGGGACAGTCAATGCGCTGGTAAGAGGCTCTCCAGATGATGCGCTGGCAGAGATCCGTGCCAAAGCCGTCGCGGCTAAAGCTGATTATTACGTTGTCTTATTAGTTGATGAGACCGTAGTGACAGGCCAATGGTATTCACAGGCTATTTTGTATCGTAAATAACATTGGGTTGAAATTTAGTCAGCTTTACATTGCTTTGCGCCCCTATGCGTTTACCTGTGCACAATAAACCAACAGCAGGGAGCTTGAGGTTTATTATCGCGATGGAATGCCCTGCCATGTGTAGGGGTACGAATAATGGAGCTGACGATGAAACAATCACTTGCCTTATCCTCACTGCTGCTTTCTGCCGGACTGGTAGGTACAACGGCGCAGTCTGCTGAGTTCGCCAGTGCTGACTGCGTAACAGGCCTGAACGAAATTGGCCTGATATCGGTCAGTAACATTGCAGGAAACCCGCAGGACGTAGAACGTGTTGTGGCGTTAAAAGCGGATGAACAAGGTGCCTCATGGTACCGGATTATTCAGATGTATGAAGAACAGCAGCCAGATAACTGGCGCGTACAGGCCATACTTTATGCATAACAGATTGTCGGATGGCATAAACGTATCCTGCCTACATTGAACGCAGGCAGGATACGACGCGACAGCATCGCCATCTGGCATAGTATTACCGTATTCCCCCCGTTGCCCGCAGTAGCAAATCACCCTGCACCTGTGCAGACAACTGTTTTACACCACGCGTATCCAGCATCATCTGACACCAGGCCTGTGCGACTGGCGGAGAGGCATAACGCAGTATCTGCGCGCCACACCCGAGCAGAAAAAGCTGCTGCGTAATCTCCCTCGCCAACGCCTCACTGGGCTTACGTAGGTGTTGCTGCAACTGACGTACCATCCGATCGTAATGACGATCTTGCCCTTTTACTTCAGCAAAAGCCTCACTGAGCATATCGTACATGCCGGGTTGTTTCGTCAGCACCCGCAATACATCAAGACACATAATGTTGCCGGAACCCTCCCAGATACTGTTCACCGGCATTTCACGGTACAAACGGGGCAACTCACTATCTTCGCAATATCCCACCCCGCCCAGTACTTCCATCGCCTCGGCAACAAACGGCATGCCATTTTTGCAGATGGCAAATTTCGCTGCGGGTGTGAATAATCTGGCCCACAGGGCTTCTTTCGTATCGGTGCGGCGATCCCAGGCTCGCGCCAGCCGAAACAGTAACGCGGTCTGCCCTTCCAACTGCAACGCCATTCGGCTTAGTACCTGACGCATCATCGGTTGTTCGATCAAAGGTTTACCAAATACCTGCCGCTGATGTGCATGATAAATCGCCACGGAAAAAGCACGTCGCATCATGCTGTGGCTACCAAGCGCGCAGTCGAAACGCGTCATACCGCCCATTTTCAGGATGTGGCGAATACCTTCCCCTTCCTCGCCCAGTAGCCAGCCGATAGCATCCTGAAACTCGACCTCACAACTGGCATTAGAACGATTACCGAGCTTATCTTTCAGGCGTTCAAGGCGGATGGCGTTGCGCCGACCATCAGGCAAGAATCGCGGCATAAAAAAGCAGGACAATCCCCCCCTTGTCTGCGCCAGCACCAAATGCGCATCGCTTTGCGGCACGGAGAAAAACCATTTATGTCCCACCAGGCGATATGAGCCATCAGCAAGACGTTCAGCCTGAGTGGTATTGCTCAGCACATCTGAGCCACCTTGCTTCTCCGTCATTCCCATACCAATCAACAAACCACGCTTTTGCCCCCCCGGCAGTAAATGCGAGTCATAACGGTCGCTTAGCAGTGGCGTAAACCAATCATGAAATTGTGAAGGTAGCATCTGCAATAACAGCGGCGTGGCGGCAAAGGTCATGGTTATCGGGCACAAGGTGCCCGCCTCCACCTGCGCATGCAGCATAAAACGTGCAGCCCGGGCAACAAACGTACCCTGTCTGGCCTCCTCTTCCCAGGCCAGGTTATGCACACGGTTGGCGCACAGTCCCTGCATCAGCAAATGCCAGGCGGGATGGAAACGCACATCGTCCAGTCGCTGTCCCTGCAAGTCGTAGCGCAATAATTCAGGGGGAAAGGTATTGGCCAGGCGACCCAACTCAAGCGATTCCGCGGTCCCTAATTGCTGGCCAATACTGGCGAGAAGATCGCTGTCCCAGCCCGCGCCTTCGCGAGCAACGGCTTCACACAGTGCGCCATCGGACAGGTATAAGTTGCTGTTATTGAGCGGTACAGGTTGGTTAAAAACGGTATGCGTTTGCCAGTGCATTGTGTCTCCCTCCGTCAATGGCCGTCGCCATAAGTATGGCCAGTGAGAGAAGAGAGTGCCTGGGATAACGGTCACAAAAAAGCCATCCCGAAGGATGGCTTAAGAGAAGAGGGAATCAATTACCCGCGCTGACGAACAGCTTCGAACAGGCAAATTCCCGTCGCGACAGAGACGTTAAGCGATGAAACGCTCCCGGCCATTGGGATGCTGATCAGTTCATCACAATGTTCACGGGTCAGGCGACGCATACCTTCGCCCTCTGCGCCCATTACCAGCGCCAGACGCCCGGTCATTTTGCTTTGATACAGCGTATGGTCAGCTTCGCCTGCGGTGCCAACGATCCAGATGTTCTCTTCCTGCAACATACGCATGGTGCGCGCCAGGTTGGTCACGCGGATCAGCGGTACGCTTTCTGCCGCGCCACAGGCAACTTTTTTCGCCGTCGCATTCAATTGTGCAGAACGATCTTTCGGCACGATAACCGCATGCACACCGGCAGCATCTGCACTACGCAGGCATGCGCCCAGGTTATGCGGATCGGTGACGCCATCGAGGATCAAAAAGAACGGCTGGTCGAGTTCCGCAATCAGATCCGGAAGATCGTTTTCCTGATACTGACGACCCGGCTTTACTCGCGCAATAATCCCCTGATGAACCGCACCCTCACTTTTCTCATCCAGGAACTGGCGGTTAGCTAACTGGATGACAACACCCTGTGCTTCCAGCGCATGGATCAGCGGCAGCAGACGTTTATCTTCACGACCTTTGAGAATAAAGACATCCTGAAAGCGCTCAGGCGCACGCTCCAACAGAGCCTGCACCGCATGGATGCCGTAAATCATTTCACTCATGAATGTACTCGTTAATAGTTTAGGTGTACGCCGGGCGGCACGCTGGCCACCCGGCTTACGGTTTATGGCTTATTCCGTGACTTTCTTTTTCGCCGCGCGTTTGGCTTTGGTGGCGGCAGCGATTTTAAGCGTTTTCGCCGATGGCTTTTTCGCTTTTTTGTCGCTTTTTTTCTCAGCCGCTTTTTTATCCGCCTGAGGTTTGGCTCTGCCTTTTTTCTCACCGCGGAAAGCACTGTCCGGCTCGAAATTCACCTTTTTTCCCATCTGACGACGTTTACCGGTATTCTTACCTGCATCGCCTTTTTTGGCTTTTTCGCGCGCGGTTTTACCCTCATTGCGCGGAGCACGTTCGCTGGAAATCAGACTAAAGTCGATTTTGCGCTCGTCCATATTGACCGCTTCCACACGGACTTCCACACGATCGCCAAGGCGATACATCTGACCGCTGGATTCGCCTGTCAGGCGTTGCCCTACCTGGTCAAAACGATAGTAGTCGTTATCCAGCGAGGAGACATGCACCAGACCGTCGATAAACAGCTCATCAAGACGAACAAAGAAACCAAAACCCGTCACGCTGGCAATAACGCCCTTAAAGACATTACCGACCTGATCCAGCATAAAGTCACACTTCAGCCAGTCGGAGACATCGCGCGTGGCTTCGTCAGCACGGCGCTCTGCCATAGAACAGTGCTGGCCCAGTTGCAGCATCTCTTCCATCGAATAATGGTAACCACCCGTCTCCGTGGTGTTACCTTTATGGCCCTGCTCCTGCGCCAACAAATATTTGATTGCACGGTGCAACGAGAGGTCCGGATAACGACGAATCGGTGAGGTAAAGTGCGCATAAGATTGCAGCGCCAGACCAAAGTGACCACGGTTTTCCGGATCGTAAATGGCCTGTTTCATGGAGCGCAGCAACATGGTTTGCAGCATTTCTGCGTCAGGTCGGTCAGCAATCGACTCCAGCAACTCGGCATAATCACGCGGCTCTGGTTTGTTACCACCCGGCAGCTCCAGTCCCAGCTCGGCCAGTACCGAGCGGAAAGAGTTAATCGCTTCGGTCGTTGGCTTATCGTGAATACGGAACAGTGCAGGTTCTTTGGCTTTCTCAACGAATCGCGCCGCTGAGATATTCGCCATGATCATGCACTCTTCAATCAGCTTGTGCGCGTCATTACGCTGCGTCTGTTCAATACGCTCGATACGGCGTTCAGCATTGAAGATAAACTTCGCTTCTTCACTTTCAAACGAGATACCACCGCGCTCTTCACGCGCTTTATCCAGCACTTTGTAGAGGTTATGCAGCTCTTCAATATGTTTCACCAACGGCGCGTACTGCTCACGCAGTTCCTGATCGCCCTGCAGCATATGCCAGACTTTGGTGTAGGTCAGACGAGCATGGGAGCTCATTACCGCTTCGTAGAATTTAAAGCCGGTTAAGCGACCTTTTGACGAAATGGTCATTTCGCACACCATACACAGCCTGTCCACCTGCGGGTTGAGCGAACACAATCCGTTGGAAAGCACTTCCGGCAGCATCGGTACGACCTGCGACGGGAAGTACACGGATGTACCGCGACTACGGGCTTCCTGGTCCAGCGGGGTCGGTGGGCGAACATAATAACTTACGTCAGCAATCGCCACCCACAAACGCCAGCCGCCGCCACGCTTTTTCTCGCAATAGACGGCATCATCGAAATCACGCGCATCTTCACCATCGATAGTAACCAGCGGCAAATCGCGCAAATCAACACGCCCGACTTTCGCTTCTTCCGGTACTTCTTCTTTCAGACCGGCGACCTGTTTCTCTACTGCCTGCGGCCAAATATAGGGAATTTCATGAGTACGCAGGGCCATGTCAACGGCCATGCTGGTGCCCATATTATCGCCCAGCACTTCGACAATTTTACCCACCGCTTTGGTACGGCGAGTCGGGCGCTGGGTGAGTTCAACCACCACCACAAAGCCCATGCGAGCCCCCATCACCTCTTCAGGCGGGATCAGGATGTCGAAGCTGAGACGACTGTCGTCAGGAACCACAAAGCCTACGCCCGCATCGGTGAAGTAACGTCCGACAATCTGGCTGGTTTTTGGTACCAGTACGCGCACGATACGTGCTTCGCGGCGGCCTTTACGATCCGCACCCAGCGGTTGTGCCAGTACCTGATCGCCATGGATGCAGGTTTTCATCTGCTCGCTGGACAGGTACAAATCATCTTTGCGTCCTTCGACGCGCAAGAAACCGTAGCCATCACGATGGCCAATAACGGTGCCTTTTAGCAGGTCAAGACGCTCCGGCAGCGCGTAGCACTGACGACGGGTAAAGACCAGTTGCCCGTCACGCTCCATCGCGCGCAGGCGGCGACGCAGCGCTTCCAGCTGCTCTTCACCTTCAATATTGAGTTCAGCGGCCAGCTCATCGCGGTTGGCCGGTTTTTCACGTTTAGTTAAATGTTCGAGGATAAATTCCCGGCTCGGGATAGGGTTCGCGTATTTTTCAGCTTCGCGCTCCTGGAAAGGATCTTGTGACATCGAGGTTCCTCCATTGTCAGCTCTGATGAAGATTTTCGTCACTCCACCAGCAATAATTTATAAAGCGGTTGATTCTCTTCAACCAAATCAGCAAGTGTGTAGTTGTCCAGTTCCGTGAGAAAACTTTGCACTGCCTTAGAAAGCGCCTGCTTGAGTCGGCAGGCAGGGGTAATGTGGCAAAACTCGCTGCTACAGTTAACCAGCGATAAGGGTTCCAGCTCGCGAACCACATCACCAATTCCAATAGCTTTAGCCGGTTTGCCCAGGCGGATGCCGCCATTTTTTCCACGAATAGCAGTAACGAAGCCCGCCCGGCTAAGTTGATTGATTATTTTGACCATATGATTACGGGACACGCCGTAGACTTCTGTCACCTCAGAAATACTGGTCATACGTCCTTCGGGTAGCGACGCCATGTAGATTAGCGCACGTAATCCGTAATCGGTGAAACTTGTTAACTGCACATCAACCTCAGGAAAAGGGATAAAACGGATAAGCCTGGTAGTATTAATTATATTGATGATAAACCAGCCACCAGCCAGGTCGCTAATTTATTTCAGTTCGGGAAGGAAAAAAGCGAGGAATTCACTCTTTGTTAAGCCGGATGGCGGTGAAAAGTGCCTGATCCGGCCTACAAAATAACACATGCAGGCCTGATATGCGCAGCGCCAGCGGCACTGCGCCAAACATGATTATGCGTCGAACGGGTCGCGCAGGATCATGGTTTCAGTACGGTCCGGGCCAGTTGAGATAATATCAATCGGCACACCGGTCAGTTCTTCAATACGCTTGATGTAGTTCAGCGCTGCCTGCGGCAGACCACTACGTTCCTTCACACCAAAGGTGGATTCAGACCAGCCAGGCATGGTTTCGTAAATCGGCTCAATACCTTTCCAGTCGTCTGCTGCCAGCGGAGTAGTCGTGACTTCACGGCCATCCGGCATACGGTAAGCAACACAGATTTTAACCTCTTTCAAACCGTCCAGTACGTCCAGTTTGGTCAGGCAGAAGCCAGACAGGGAGTTAATCTGTACCGCACGGCGCACAGCGACGGAGTCCAGCCAGCCGGTACGACGACGACGACCCGTCGTTGCGCCATACTCGTTACCTTGTTTGCACAGGAATTCGCCGACGTCATCAAACAATTCAGTCGGGAACGGACCCGCACCTACACGCGTGGAATAAGCTTTGATGATACCCAGAACGTAGTCCACATAACGCGGGCCCAGGCCGGAGCCGGTCGCCACGCCACCCGCAGTGGTGTTGGAAGACGTTACGTACGGATAGGTACCGTGGTCGATATCCAGCAGAGTACCCTGCGCACCTTCAAACATGACGAAATCGCCACGCTTACGCGCCTGGTCCAGCAGATCGGAAACATCAACAACCATAGACGTCAGGATGTCGGCAATCGCCATCACATCATCCAGCACTTTCTGGTAGTCAACGGCTTCAACTTTGTAGAAATTCACCAACTGGAAGTTGTGATATTCCATCACTTCTTTCAGTTTTTCAGCGAAAGTTGCTTTATCAAACAGATCGCCAACGCGCAGACCGCGACGAGCCACTTTATCTTCATAAGCCGGGCCGATACCACGACCGGTGGTACCGATCGCTTTCTCACCGCGCGCTTTCTCACGAGCGTTATCCAACGCAACATGATAATCAAGGATCAGCGGACACGCTTCAGACAGCAGCAGGCGCTCACGAACCGGGATACCACGATCTTCCAGCCCTTTCATCTCTTTCATCAGCGCGGACGGAGACAGTACAACACCGTTACCGATGATGCTGGTTACATTCTCGCGAAGAATACCTGATGGAATAAGATGGAGGACGGTTTTTTCACCGTTGATTACGAGAGTATGGCCTGCGTTGTGACCACCCTGGTAGCGCACAACATATTTAGCCCGTTCAGTCAGAAGATCGACGATCTTCCCTTTACCTTCGTCACCCCATTGGGTGCCCAGTACGACGACGTTGTTACCCATTTTTCAAAATCACCGTTTGCTTAAAAATGGATTCTACCACCGCTTTTTCAGATATACAGCACTTTTTGCATCCAAAAATCCGCAAATTAGTCTACTTATTGATCAGCCAATCGTTTTCCTCAACATGTAGTAGACGACAATGCCCGCGACCACAAGACCTCCACCAAAACGACGCAAAATATTTTCAGGAAGTTGTGCCATCGCCGAGATCATTTTCTTCCAGGCGCGGGGATACAGCATAGGACCCAGGCCTTCCAGCACCAAAACCAGCGCGAGCGCCAGCAAAATTGTTGAGTTCATCCGTCGTCCTTATATAAAAAGAAAACCACCGCATCCCTGAGGATGCCGGTGGTTTTGCTGGTCTAAAACCGCTGGAGCTATTTTAGCGTGTTGCGCTATTCGGCGTCTTCATGTAACGGAAGAAATCGCTGTCCGGGCTCATGACCATTACATCCTGGTTTCCTTCGAAGCTCTTCTCGTAAGCGCGCAGGCTACGGATGAAGGCGTAGAAGTCAGGATCCTGACTGAACGCATCGGCAAACAATTTAGCGGCCTCTGCATCGCCTTCACCACGCATAATGCGGCCCTGACGCTCAGCTTCTGCCAGCGTTTTAGTGACTTCATAGTCCGCTGTTGCACGCAGTTTTTCCGCTTCTTCCTGACCCTGTGAACGATGGCGACGTGCTACCGCTTCACGCTCAGCGCGCATACGGTTGTAAATAGCCTCGGACACTTCAGCTGGCAGGTTGATTTGCTTGATGCGCACATCGACCACTTCGATACCCAGTGCCGCCATACTGTTCGGGTTGATGACCGGGACTTTACCGTTCGTTTCAGCCTGCACACGTTCAGCCGCTTCGGCAATCGCGCTATCCGCCGCCGGAGTCGCGACTTCATCTTCTGTGCCAGCAGAACCGGAGTTCAGCGCGTCACGGACTTCCAGGGTCAAACGACCACGGGAATCGGTAACGATATCTTTCACGTCCAGGCGACCGATTTCAGAACGCAGACGGTCAGAGAACTTACGTTTCAACAACACTTCTGCCTGAGAAACATCACCACCGCCCGTTGCCAGGTAGTAGCGGCTAAAGTCACTGATGCGCCACTTAATGTAGGAGTCAACGATCAGGTCTTTCTTCTCTTTGGTAACAAAGCGATCGGCCTGGTTGTCCATGGTCTGAATACGCGCATCCAGCATCTTCACGGATTCAATAAACGGAATCTTGAAGTGCAGGCCTGGTGCAACCACCAGCGGCTTGTTGTCATCGTCACGCAGAACTTTACCAAAGCGTAGGGTAATCCCGCGCTCGCCTTCTTTGACCACAAAGACAGACATGAACAGAACTACCAGGACGATGATGATAATCGCAATAACTGACTTACGCATCGTTATTCCCCCTGACGCTGGTAGTCGTTACGCTGCGCATTCGCGCGGCGTTGGTCCATAATATCGCCCTGACTGGTGGACGAGGTGTTGCTTGCTCCAGTGCTGGAAGACGTTGCCGGTGGCAGACGCAGCAGATTTGAACTGCTGTCAGTCTTAGCTGCTGGCGCAGTACCGCCTTTCAGCATCTGATCCAACGGCAGAACCATCAGATTACTGCCCTTATCGTTAACCAGTACTTTACGGGTATGGCTCAGCACTTTTTCCATGGTTTCGATATACAGACGCTCGCGAGTAATCTGCGGTGCGGCTTTATATTCCGGCAGAATTTTTGCGAAGCGAGCCACTTCACCCTGTGCTTCCAGGATGGTCTGGGTCTTATACGCACGCGCTTCTTCCAGAATACGCTGCGCTTGACCGTTTGCACGTGGCTGAACTTCGTTGGTATACGCTTCTGCTTCACGGATGTACTGCTGCTCGTTTTCACGCGCTGCGATAGCATCATCAAACGCCGCTTTTACTTCTTCCGGCGGGCGTGCAGCCTGGAAGTTGACGTCCAGCAGGGTGATACCCATATTGTACGGACGAATGGTTTCTTCCAGTTCACGCTGGGTATCGCTACGAATAACGGTACGCCCTTCAGTCAGGATACGATCCATGGTGTATTTACCGATGACTCCACGCAGGGCGCTGTCAGTTGCCTGACGCAGACTGTCATCCGCGCTGGTTACGCTAAACAGGTAACGCTGTGGATCGGTCACACGGTACTGCACGTTCATTTCAACGCGCACGACGTTTTCGTCTGATGTCAGCATCACGCCGGATGCTGCAAGTTCACGCACAGCTTCAACGTTGACCGGAGTCACTTCGTCGATAAAGGTCGGTTTCCAGTTCAGACCCGGCTCAACCAGATGGCTGAATTTACCAAAGCGTGTCACTACACCACGTTCCGCTTCTTTAATGGTGTAGAAACCACTAGCCGCCCAGATAATGACGATAGCTGCCGCTGCGATAGTAAAGACTCGGCCCCCCAGTTGCGGACGCGGGCCTTGTGATGAGCTACCACAGCCAGAACCCGTACCTTTACCGCCACCCAAACCACCGAGTTTTTTACTCAGTTTGCGGAAGATATCATCCAGATCGGGAGGTCCCTGATCGCGACCACCTTTGTTTCCATTTCCCTCAGGGTTGCCGCCAGGTTTGCTGCTTCCCCAGGGGTCGCGGTCTTGTCCGTTATTACCGGGCTGATTCCACGCCATTTTTGTGCTCCATATTTGTTATGCGATGCTATACCTGCGTCTTTTGCGCAGCAGATGCGTTGGCTACGTCTTTCACCCCCAGTCACATAGTTGACTATGCTCCTGGAGATTTCAGGACTTGCCGCCTTCCTGCCGCATAAAATCCACGAGGAATAGAGGCGAAAAAATCTTCAGGCCATATCCGTCAGGTCAGACAACATAGTCTTCCAGTGCCGGTTCTTGTTTACAGAGGCGACGCCAGTCTACGATCGGCATACGTACTTGCAGACCTACGCTACCGTCTTCCTCCATCCACTCTTTCTCTATTGCCTGAAGTTGGTAAAACCGGCTTCTCAGTCGTCCTTCCTGCGGCGGCAGACGCAACGTATGTTGCGCAACCTCACCGGAAAGTCGCTCTGTCAAAGCCTGAAAAAGCTGTGGTATGCCAATTCCCGTTTGCGCTGAGACCCACACGCGAATGGGTTTATTCTCTTCATCTCTGTCGATACGCGGTTCAAAATCATCCAGCATATCGATCTTATTCATTACCAGCAGCGTCGGGATTTCATTTGCATCGATCTCTTCAAGAACCGTGTCGACGGCCTCAATGTTTTCCTGCACACGAAAATCTGCCGCATCAATAACGTGCAACAGCAAGGTCGCCTGACGAGTCTCCTGCAAAGTGGCCTTAAACGCCGCCACCAGGTCGTGTGGCAAATGACGGATAAACCCTACGGTATCCGCCAGCACGGTTTCACCGACATCCGCAACGTCTATTCGACGAAGCGTCGGATCCAGGGTCGCGAACAGTTGATCCGCTGCGTAGACCCGGGCTTCGGTTATCTGGTTGAACAGGGTGGATTTTCCGGCGTTGGTATATCCCACCAGTGATACGGTTGGGACATCCGCTTTCTTGCGCGACTGCCGCCCCTGCTCACGTTGCTTTTCAACTTTTTCCAGGCGCGACTGTATTTGCAAAATGCGATTACGCAGCAAACGACGGTCGGTTTCGAGCTGGGTTTCACCCGGACCACGCAAACCAATCCCGCCTTTTTGCCTTTCAAGGTGAGTCCAGCCACGGACCAGGCGTGTAGCCATATGGCGCAACTGCGCCAGCTCAACCTGCAACTTCCCCTCATGGGTCCGCGCACGCTGGGCAAAAATATCTAAAATAAGACCAGTCCTGTCGATAACAAGACACTGGCATAACTGTTCCAGGTTACGTTCCTGGGCAGGGCTTAGAGCATGATCAAAAATCACCACCGCAGCGCCAGTCGCTTTTACGGCTTCAGCAATTTCGATTGCCTTACCTTCACCAACAAAATACTTCGGGTGCGGTGCTTTACGGCTCCCGGTAATCACCTGCATTGCTTCGACACCGGCGGAAGAAACCAGAGATTCAAACTCCTGGAGGTCTTCCATATCTTTGTCTTGCGAAAAATAGATGTGTACCAGTACCGCCTGCTCACCGGCATCATAACGGTCAAACAAGCGTCAACCCCTTAATATATATCAACGGGGAACGCAGGATCTCTGGCTCCCCGTGTGTAAAACAGCCTAAAACCTTATTCGGTTTCTTCGCTGTCCTGTTGCGCTGATGAACCCTGCGCGTTGCTACCGTGATGGTAGTTGCTGCCAGTGCCGCCGGTGGCATTATTACTGTGATGAGAAACCGGGCGAGACGGGACAACAGTAGAAATCGCGTGCTTATAAACCATCTGGCTGACCGTGTTTTTCAACAGGATCACGAACTGATCAAAAGACTCGATTTGACCTTGCAGCTTAATACCATTCACCAAATAAATAGAAACTGGAACACGTTCCCGACGCAGTGCGTTCAGGAACGGATCTTGTAAAGATTGCCCCTTAGCCATTCTCTCTTTTCCTTATATGCTTATTTGTACTTTGAACCTTTCGATTCTGAAAAATTGCGCACGATACGTTTCAATTGTACACATTCAGTTCGCGATAGCACCAACAACCTGTAATACTTCGTTTCGCGCCTGGTCAGGCTTTTCACTGTCAAGCCAGTGCACCCCTTCCCAACCACGCAACCAGGTTATCTGCCGCTTCGCTAACTGCCTCGTGGCGCAAACACCTCTATAAACCATTTCATCGTATGAAATTTCGCCTTCAATGTATGACCACATCTGGCGATACCCTACACAACGAATGGAAGGCAAATCCGTATGCAAATCTCCTCGGGCAAAAAGCGCCCGGACTTCTGCTTCAAAACCTGAAGCTAACATCTGATGAAAACGCTGCTCAATTCGCTGATGGAGCAATTCACGGCTCGCCGGAGCGATCGCAAACTGGTGCACCTCATACGGCAAAGCATCTCCTGACGTTTGCGTCAGCTCCGTTAAAGTTTTACCCGAAATGAAAAAAACTTCCAGTGCCCGGGAAAGTCTTTGCGGATCATTTGGATGAATCCGCGCCGCAGCTACCGGGTCAATCTCCTGAAGCTGTCGGTGTAACGCGTCCCATCCACGCTCTGCCGCCTGCTGCTCGATTCTGGCCCTGACCTCCGGGTCCGCCGACGGTAACGGTGACAACCCTTCAAGCAACGCTTTGAAATATAACATTGTGCCACCCACTAACAGCGGGATACGCCCCGCTGCGGTGATATCGGCCATCTCGGCTAACGCATCGCGACGAAAATCCGCTGCAGAATACGCTTGCGCCGGATCACGAATATCCAGCAATCGGTGTGGTGCGGCCTTCAATTCATCAGCATCAGGTTTCGCGGTGCCGATATCCATCCCCTTGTAAATAAGGGCGGAATCAACGCTTATCAACTCTACGGGCAAAACTTTACGCAATTCAATTGCTAATGCCGTTTTACCGGAGGCCGTCGGCCCCATTAAAAAAATTGCCTTTGGCAGGCTCGCCTTACAGGTATCACTCATGTTTCAGGGCGTTCATTACCGAATGTAAATCAACAGGTTGTAACAGACCACCCGGCGGCGCCTTCACGAGTTGTGGGCATAGCCGCTCAACATCCGCCAACAGCGTAATCGCCTGGGCCATGCTCCACTGCGGATGCTCGCTCATCAGGTTACGTGCAATCCACTGCGCAATATTGCCCGGTTCGAATACGGTTTGCTGCGCCAGGTAGCCTATCAGTTCAGGAATCAAGATTTGTAAATTTTGTTGGCGTAAGGGTAAAGGCACCGCTCGGATGGTCACATGCTGCGCATCCAGCTGAAATTCAATCCCCAAATCAGCCAGCTGGCTTTGTCCTTTTTGCAACGCTGCTTTTTCATCAGCGCTGACTTTTAGACGCAACGGGATCAGCAGTGGCTGAGCGCAAACAGGGCCCTGCCCAGGCGTAAGCTGCGCCTGACGCAACCACCGTTCCGCAACAGGTAACGCCAGCAGCCGAATCTGGCCATCGCTTTCCAGTAATGCACAATCTGTCCCTACGATAGTCAGCACCCGTCCAAACCCCTGACTGTTGCCAGTAAGGGGTACCGCCGCTGTTTCAGCGACAGGTGGTTTGTGCATCGGGGCCGGTGTCTGCAGCAGGCGCTGATATATTTCGCCCTGCTGCTTTTGATATCCAGGCTGGGCATGTGGCCAACTGGCGCTTGCCTGCCCCTGGCGACCACTTCCACTACTGGAAGAGGCAGAATAACGGGGAGTAGCAGGTTCACGCGCTGTCGCAGGTTCGGCAAAATGGTTACGCCCTGCCGCCACGCGATTTTCCGGGATGTGTCTCGGGGCGGGTTCTTCATCATCAGCCAACGGCAGCGAGGTTTCCAACTGCTGTTGCAGGACGCTTAACACCCCTTGATAAATAAAATCATGCACCAGACGAGACTGGTGAAAACGTACCTCATGTTTGGCTGGATGCACGTTTACATCTACCTGATGCGGGTCGATTTCCAGATACAGTACAAATGCGGGTTGCTGATCGGCGCCCAGCTTATCTTCACAAGCCTGGCGAATGGCATGGTTGATCAGTCTATCGCGCATCATCCGGCCATTCACATAGCAGTACTGGATTTCTGCCAGCGCCGCTGTCGTGTGGTTCGGATCGGCCACCCAGCCGCGCAGCGTCAAATCGCCATGCTGCCATTCAATCGCCAGAGCATGCTCCAGAAACGGCGTCCCGCAAATAGCACCCAGTCGACGCTCTTTTTGTCCATCCGCCGCTACGGCACGATACTGGCGCACCATTTTGCCGTTATGCGACAGATTAATCGTCACATCGAAACGCGCCAACGCAATGCGGCGGATAATTTCGTCGATGTGGCTAAATTCCGTTTTCTCCGTGCGCATAAACTTGCGTCGTGCTGGCGTGTTATAAAACAGATCCAGTACTTCCAGCGTGGTCCCCACCGGATGCGCAGCGGGTTTAACCGTCACATCCATGTCACGCCCTTCAGCATAGGCCTGCCAGGCTTCGGGTTGTTCTTGCGTACGCGATGTCAGGGTTAAACGGGAAACCGAGCTGATACTCGCCAGTGCCTCTCCACGAAATCCAAGGCTGACGATAGCTTCGAGATCATCAAGCGAAGCAATTTTACTGGTGGCATGACGCGCCAGCGCCAGCGCCAGCTCGTCTTTTTTAATCCCACAGCCGTTGTCACGAATACGGATAAGCTTCGCCCCGCCGCGTTCGATATCAATATCGATGCGCGTAGCACCCGCATCGATGCTGTTTTCTACCAGCTCTTTAACCACCGACGCAGGTCGTTCCACCACCTCGCCTGCGGCAATCTGGTTCGCCAGCTGTGGCGGTAGAACCTGAATCGGCATGGCTAATCCTTAGTTTGTTAACGTGCTGCCAGGCGATACGGCGCTGGCAGTTTGCGCCGGTGCGCCCTGTGGGCCGGTTTGCATCGGATGCGTCTGGAAATAGTTACGCAGTCCTTTGTAAATCGCCTCGGCCAGTTGCTGCTGGTAATCATCGCTTGCCAACAGCCGTTCTTCGCTGTTGTTGCTGATAAAGCCGGTTTCAACCAGGACTGACGGGATATCCGGCGAGCGCAATACGCCAAGGCTGGCGTGTTCCGGGCGGCGTTTGTGCATCGAACCTATTCGCTCTAACTGACCGATCATGCTGGTCGCCACATCATACCCGACACGCTGCGAATGACCGAACTGCAGGTCCAGTACGGCCTGACTGAGATATGGATCGGACTGGCTGTTAGCCAGCACATCACCCGCGCCGCCCAGCAATTCCGACTGTTTCTCGTGTTGCTCCAGCCAACCGGCCATTTCACTGTTGGCACGACGGTTTGACAACACCCATACTGAAGCGCCAGTCGCATCGCGGTTTGGTGCGGCATCCGCATGAATAGAGACCAGGAAGTTGGCATTTTGTTTACGCGCAACATCGGAACGGCCCATCACCGAGATAAAGTAATCGCCGTCACGGGTGAGTACCCCCTTAAACATCGGATCATCATTCAGCAAGCTGCGCAGTTTGCGCGCCACAGCAATAGTGACGTTTTTCTCGCGTGTACCACCAGGGCCGATCGCCCCAGGGTCCTGTCCGCCGTGTCCGGCATCGATAGCAATAACAACTTTATCGCCATTGCTGACGCGAGCCTGAGCTGCCGGTCTCGTGGCCGTATTGCTGCTGGTCACAGCGGTGGTGCGATCATTTTCTGCTTTAAACGGATTACGTGCTGGCTCTACGGGACGTGGAGCAACGGCCGGTGCCTCGACACGCTTGACCACCACAGGTGGCGGTGGCGGCGGCGCATCAGCTTTAATCGTAAACACAACGGTGTAATTGCCACCGTTTTGTCGTTTTACGGCTTCAGCTTTTCCGTTTTCGGTTAAATCGACGACCAGCCGCAGAGACTGGGCATCGTTTGGCGTACCAGAACGGATCGCCTTCACCAGATTATTGCCGCTGAACAGCAGTGGTAATCCCTGAATCACACCTGTTTGTTTAATATCCAGCGTGACCGTTCGTTTCCCCTCCTGCGACACAGCGTATTCCGGCTCACCGATAAAGCTCAGCGTAATCCGCGCCTGTTGATCGCCATTGGAAACCTGAAGATCGGAGAGGCTGGCGGCCCCTGCCTGCGCGCACAGCAGGACCAGGGTTGCCATCAGCCAGTTTCTGATGCGATAAATCATCCCGCCACCCTTAAGGTTAATCGGCTAAACGCGCCAGCAATAAATCACCCGATGAGGAGACAGCACTTACGCGCGCCTCACGACCTTGCGCCTGATATTCAATGTGTATTTCGACGTCCGGGTCTGGCAGTACACCTTTACCTTGTTGCGGCCATTCCACCAGGCAGATGGCATCATTGGCAAAATAATCACGGATCCCCATAAATTCCAGCTCCTCCGGGTCCGCAAGGCGATACAGGTCGAAGTGATAAACCATTAAATTATTGAGCGCATAGGGTTCGACCAGCGTGTAGGTCGGGCTTTTTACATTACCTTTGTGCCCTAACGCCTGCAGGAATCCCCGACTGAAGGTTGTTTTACCCGCCCCAAGGTCGCCATATAAATAAATAACCGTCGCGCCGTCACAGGCTTTGGCTACTCGCAGTCCCAGGTCTAAAGTTGCCTGCTCATCAGGTAGTGGAATTACTCGATTCATCATGATAAACGTCAATCACATCAGGGTTAACAATACGCTGTAGCGTGGTAAAGAGATCTGTCGCCAACATGCCGCGCATACCAAAACGCGCTGCCAGTACATCCGCCGCCGCACCGTGCGCAACACATCCCGCACACGCTGCATCATACGGGGTAAGCTTCTGTCCGAGCAATGCGCCAATAATACCGGAAAGCACATCCCCCATCCCGCCGCTGGCCATTCCGGCATTGCCGGCATCAATAATACCCAATGCAGCCTGTTCAGAGGCGACTACCGTCCCCGCGCCTTTCAGCACCACCACACCTCCGTACCGTTTTACCAGACGTTGTGCGCAAAGTAAGCGATCGTCTTCAATTTCTGCAATGGAACAACCCAGCAACCGTGCTGCCTCACCCGGATGCGGCGTGATCACGCGATTGTGACGTTTATCGGGATTGATTGCCAGCAGGTTAAGCGCATCGGCATCCCAGAGCATCGGTTTGCGAAAATTCTCGACCTTTTGCAATGCTTTTTTGCCCCACTCCTGCTGTCCAAGACCAGGACCAATCACCACGACATCTGCCCAGGCCAAACCCTCTTCCAGCGTCTTCGGCGTTAGCGTATCGACCATGAGTTCCGGTCGGGCAGTCAAAATGGGGGCGATATTTTCACTGCGCGTCAGCACGTTGACCAACCCAGCCCCCGCACGCAGCGCCGCTTCACCGGCCATACGAATGGCGCCCGCCGTGCCGTGGTCACCGCCAATAATGACCAACCGACCATGGGAACCTTTGTGTGAGGTAGGTCGACGTGGTGTTAACCAGTGCGCAAGCTGCGAGGCGTCATAACGCTGAATCGGCGCATCTTGCCCGGCAAGCCAGGCGTCCAACCCAAGCGCGTTAAAGTGCAGATGTCCGGTAACATCGCGCGCTTTGCCAGTTAACAGCCCTGGTTTCAACGCAATAAAGGTGACGGTATGCGCTGCATTTATCGCCGCCCCCGGTGTCGCTCCTGTTTGTGCCAGCAGGCCAGAAGGAATATCTACGGCGACGATGGGGGCAGGATGGGCATTGGCATGCTCAATCAGCGTCCGGAGAGGTTCGCGCGGTGCCTGTTTTAAACCGGTCCCCAACAGCGCGTCGATAATGACATCCACACGACCAGGCCAGACGATATCTGTTGAATGGATCACGCCCCCCGCATTAAGCCAGGCATCACGCGCCTGCTGTGCTTCCTCGGGCAGCGTTTTATCGCTCTCCTGCGCCAGCAATGTGACATCAATACCCAGCGCTTTGGCGAGTCTTGCCACCACATACCCATCACCGCCATTGTTACCGTGGCCGCACAGCACCAGCCAATGTTGAGCGTGCGGATATGCGTTCCGGGTAGCCTGAAACACTGCCTCTCCCGCGCGCAGCATCAGTTCATAAAGCGTCAGCCCTAAGTTGTCTGCCGCCTCTCGTTCCATCCGTTTGATGTCATCGGCGTGCCAGATGGAGTGTGGTATACTTGCGAGGTTTTTCTTCATTGTATGGTCCGTCATGTCAGAGCCCCTCGATCTCAATCAGTTAGCGCAAAATATTAAGCAGTGGGGGCTGGAACTTGGCTTTCAGCAGGTCGGTATTGCCGATACCGACCTCAGCGAAGCCGAACCCAAACTGCAGGACTGGCTGGATAAACACTATCACGGCGAGATGGACTGGATGGCCCGTCACGGCATGATGCGCGCCCGACCTCATGAATTATTGCCCGGTACATTACGCGTTATCAGCGTACGAATGAACTATCTTCCTGCCAACGCAGCCTTTGCCAGTACGTTGAAAAATACCTCTCTGGGCTACGTCAGCCGGTACGCACTTGGACGTGACTACCATAAGTTGCTACGTAACCGCTTAAAAAAGCTCGGCGAGATGATTCAACAGCACTGCGCTTCGCTGAATTTTAGACCTTTTGTCGATTCTGCGCCCATTCTTGAGCGTCCACTGGCGGAAAAAGCCGGGCTTGGCTGGACGGGTAAGCACTCACTTATCCTTAACCGTGAGGCTGGCTCATTCTTCTTTCTCGGTGAGCTACTGATCGATTTGCCCCTCCCGGTTGATAAGCCAGTCGAAGAAGGATGCGGGAAATGCGTGGCCTGTATGACCATTTGTCCTACCGGTGCTATCGTTGAACCGTATACTGTCGATGCCCGCCGCTGCATTTCTTATCTGACTATCGAGCTGGAAGGTGCTATCCCGGAAGAGTTTCGCCCGCTACTGGGGAACCGCATCTATGGCTGCGATGACTGCCAGCTCATCTGCCCCTGGAACCGCTATTCGCAACTGACTACCGAAGATGACTTCAACCCGCGCAAGCAGCTTCATGCACCAGAGTTAATTGAGTTGTTTGGCTGGAACGAGGCGTGGTTTTTGAAAGTGACGGAAGGTTCTGCCATTCGTCGTATTGGCCATCTGCGCTGGTTGCGGAATATCGCCGTTGCGCTGGGAAATGCCCCCTGGGATGAAGCCGTAATCAATGCGCTGGAAACCCGCAGAGGTGAGCACCCACTTCTCGACGAGCACATATCATGGGCGGTTGCCCGGCAAATTGAGAAGCGAAATGCCTGCGTAGTGGAAGTGCAGTTACCGAAGAAACAACGTCTGGTCAGGGTCGTTGAAAAAGGATTGCCGCGCGATGCTTAAGTCATCCACAGCTTGTGTATAAAAATAAAAACACATTGATATTCAAGAAGGAAAAAATCGTCAAGTGATCGTATTAACAATTTGAAATGATAATTAACTCAATAATTTCAATTGGTTATGAAGATATTATTCACCCAGCGAAGTTATTTGCATTCAAGGAATGATGCGTCGACCTGTGGATAAGTCTGTTTACAGAAGTATGTCAATGGCGAAATAAAACGTCCCCAACGCGATACTACGTTGTGGATATTTTTATTGAGATAAGAATTTGGAGCGGGAAACGAGACTCGAACTCGCGACCCCGACCTTGGCAAGGTCGTGCTCTACCAACTGAGCTATTCCCGCTTAATCTTCGTCT